>JAQVZT010000129.1:5770-7330 GCA_028708055.1 Methanothrix sp. | reverse complement strand
GCAAGCAATATAAGATCTGCATATCACATAATCGGATACACATGTATCTTAAGGAGCAAGGTTTGGCTCAGGAGGACAAGAACAAGCAGAAACGAAGGAAATGGGTTCGATACGAGCGCAAGCACAGTCTTTCCGCAGGACATATCGATTGGCACGAATGGGCTGGCACCGGGATCAAAGTATGAGTGGTCCTGGATGATGCATCCCGGATGGTGTTAGCTGGCGGTGAGTTCACAGAAATAAAAAAGGAAAAATAGATCTATTCAGCCTTCACGCAGCGACCTTTTCGCCCTGGACTATGCTTCCGTTCTCGCCAATTGTCCAGACGGTGTAAGATCCGCTGACATCTCCATTCTCATCGAAGGTGATATCGCCGGATGTGCCCTGGTAGTTGATATCCTTGCCTTCCCTTACCAGGTTCAGGGCCTCCTTCAGATCCGATACCTCCACTCCAGGAGGATTGGCAACAGATCTCAGGTTGTCGGCAATCGCCCTGCCGGTTGCGCTCTTCGCCTGCTCGATGGCCAGCGCCACTACTGCAAGGGCATCATAGCTGTTGGTGCAGTAAATGCCAGGCTCCTTGCCATACTCTGCCTTGTAAAGAGCCCGGAATGCATCATACGCCTTGCCGCCGGCATTTTCATCCGGAGCCAGTCCCTGCAGTCCAGCCACAATGTATCCGCCGGTAGCATTCTTTCCGGCAAGTTCTGCCAGATTGTCCGACTTCAGCCCTTCGGATAGCAGCCAGGTTGTGCCGGTCAATGCTCCTTTCTCATAGGCCGTCCTGAGGATGAGGCTGCCTGTCTCTGGATAGGAGACCATCATCACGAACTCCGGCTTGCTGGCCGCGATCTTCTGAACCTCGGAATCAAAGATGCTCTGGGACGGATCATATCTTATCTTCTCCAGAACCTTTCCGCCATTGGCCTCAAAGGCCTTCACAAAGACCTCCTCGAATCCCACTCCGTAGGGATTGTTGATGACAATGGTCGATACCGTCTTGTAGCCCCGCTGCTTGGCCAGATTGGCCATTGCTGAGCCCTGCAGGGTATCAGAGGGCGCAGTTCTGAAATAGAGATCATTGTCTTTGTAAGTGGTAAACTCCGTGCCCGTGTTGGACGAAGATATCTGAAGCACGCCATTTCCGGTAGTGATATCTATTATTGACATGCTCTGTCCGCTGCCGGTATCGCCCACGATGGCAGGAACTCTGTCAACCTTGACCAGCTTGTTTGCGGCATCAACTGCGGCCACATTGTTGGTCTGGTCATCCTCAATCAAAAGCTCCAGCTTCTTTCCAATCAGCCCGCCGTTTTCGTTGATCTGCTTGGCGGCAATCTTCATGGCATCGCTCATCGGTCCGCCGTAGGCGCCCAGATCGCCGGTTAATGATTGCAGCACACCGATCTTGATGCTCCCTTCCGCTGCCGTGGCGGCTGCGCTCTCAGTGCTGGCATTTGCAGCTCCCACCGATCCTGCTGCCTCTTCTGCTCCATTAGCTACTGCCCTTTCCTTGTCCTCAGCCTTCTCGGTGCATCCTGATAGTAATACAGCGAGAAT
>JAQVZT010000129.1:0-5670 GCA_028708055.1 Methanothrix sp. | reverse complement strand
TAGCCAATGGAATAGTATACGGTTGCATTATCGCTCTGGCAGCTATTGGACTGTCCATGGCATACAGAATAATGAATTTTGCCAATTTTGCACATGGCGATTTTCTCACTCTCGGCGCTTATTTGGCTCTCTTTTTTGCAGCATCTTCAAACCTCGGATTTCCTCTGGCCTGTGTTCTGGCAATTCTCGCAACGGCAGCATTTGCAGTCCTTCTTGATATTGGAATCTGGAAGAGAATGCGCAGCAGTGGAGCCACTCGAACCGCTATTATGATTCTGTCAATAGGCGTATCCATCGCCATAAGAAATGCTCTGATCATCTTCTTCCGGCCGGATGCATTGAGATTTCCTGTTCCCGTGATGGAGAGCATCAATTTAGGGGGAATTCTTCTCACCTATTTTCAGATCGGCGTGGTGCTGATTGCCTTTGTCAGTATGATTGCGGTCCACAGTATCCTGAGCCGGACGGTCCTGGGAAAGAGCATGAGGGCACTGGCTGACAATCCCAACCTGGCGAGGATTACCGGAATCAATGTGGATCAGGTCATTAGATACACCTGGATGGTGAGCATGGGCCTGGCAGCACTGGCAGGAATAATGCTCGGCCTCATAACCCACCTCAATCCCAACATGGGCTGGTCCATAATCCTGCCCATGTTTGCGGCGGCAATACTGGGCGGGATCGGCAATGCCTACGGGGCAATGGCAGGAGGAATGATCATCGGCCTCGCCCAGGAGATCTCCACAGCATTTCTGCCTGCGGAATACAAGATCGCGGTCAGCTTCGCCATTATGATTGCCGTTCTGTTCTTCAGGCCCAGGGGCCTAATGGGTGGGACATAAAATGCAGGATTACCTGGTATCAATAATTCTCACCGCGGGAATTTATGCCATATTCGCTCTCGGCCTGAATTTGCAGTGGGGCTATGCAGGGCTACTCAACTTCGGCCATGTGGCATTCATGGCCATCGGTGCCTACACCACAGTCCTTCTGAGCATGAACGGTGTGCCCCTTATTCTTGCCGTTCTGGCGGGAATGGTACTGGCCGGAGCCTGTGGAGCATTCCTGGGGGTGGCCACCCTACGATTGCACGAGGATTATCTGGCAATAGTGACCATCGGCTTCTCTGAGATCATAAGATTCATTCTTCTCAACTGGTCATCTCTGACCAGGGGATCCTTCGGGATCTACGGCTACCCCCGACCTCTGGAAGGGCTGATCGCTCATGAGGACTACAACCTCCTTCTGGCAGGAGTTGTTATCGTCGTATTGCTTCTGGTTTATGCTCTTATCGAGATCCTGGCAAAATCCCCCTGGGGCCGGGTCCTTAAATCAGTGAGAGACGACGAGGCGGTCTCGGTCTCTCTGGGAAAAAATGCATTCTCCTACAAGGTCCAGTCCCTTGCCCTGGGCTCAGCCATTGCCGCCCTCGCTGGGTCGTTGCTCGCCTTTTATCTGCAGTACATCAATCCAAACAATTTTCAGCCTATCGAGACGTTTTATGCCTGGATAATGGTCATCCTGGGCGGCAGCGGCAGCAATCGGGGCACGATTGCAGGAGCAATATTGCTCTGGGGATTCTTCAGCACCACCCGCTTTTTGGAAGGGTACGTCTCCCTGAGCCCTTCGGCATCAGGCGCACTGAGAATGGTTATCATCGGCCTGATCCTGATTGCGCTCATGATGTTCCGGCCTCAGGGATTGTTCGGCAGAAAGGAGGAATTGGCGGTTGGCAAATGATATCCTCAGGGTCGAAGGGGTCAGAAAAGGCTTTGGTGGGCTTCTGGCAGTGGACAATTGCAGCCTCTCGGTGCGGGAAGGAACGATCGTGGGCCTCATCGGGCCGAACGGCGCCGGCAAGAGCACTCTCTTCGATCTGATATCCGGTTTTGCGAGGCCAGACGCGGGGAGCATAGTCTTTTCCGGAATGGAGATGGCGGGCCTTCCGGCCTTCAGGATTGCCCGTCTAGGCCTGATTCGCACCTTTCAGATACCTAGAGCCCTGATGAGGATGACTGTGCTTGAAAATATGATGCTCGGCAGCCAGAATCAGATTGGTGAGACAATATTTGCTCCCATCTTCCGCCGCAGCAGGGTCAGAGCGGACGAGAAGGCCATCGAGAAGAAAGCGGAGGATATCTTGAAGTTCTTTGATCTCCTGAGAATGAAAGACGAGTACGCGGGATCGATGTCCGGCGGCCAGAAGAAGATGCTGGAAATGGCCCGCGCCCTGATGGCTGACCCCAGGCTGCTGCTGCTCGACGAGCCTTTCGCCGGAGTCAATCCGGCACTATCCGAGAGGCTCATTGAGAAGATCAAGCTGCTGCGGAAAAACGGGCTCACGATAATGATAATAGAGCATGCCATTCCCTATGTGCTTTCTCTCTCTGATGAGCTGTATGTCCTGAACAAGGGTGCTGTACTGGCAAGCGGCCGGCCTGATCAGGTCATCTCCGATTCGCGGGTCTTTGAGGCTTACCTGGGTGTGGGATCTGATGCTCAGCCTTGAATCAATCACTGCCGGCTATACCGACGAGAACATAATCAGCGATGTCTCTCTCCGGGTCGAAAAGGGAGAGATAGTGACCATCATCGGGCCGAATGGCTGCGGAAAGTCGACGCTCATGAAGTCCATCTTCGGACTGACCAGGATGCGTGGGGGAAGAATTCTATTTCAGGGCCAGGATATCACCGGGTTGAGACCTGACCAGCTTGTAAAGAGAGGCCTTTCCTATGTTCCCCAGGAGAGGAATGTGTTCGTCGCCCTGACGGTGAAAGAAAACCTGGAAATGGGGGCTATCGCTCTCAAGGGTGGAATTGAGGAGCGAATATCCCTGGTCCTGGAGCTCTTTCCGGCGCTTAGAAGCCGCATGAATCAGAGGGCCGGAACCCTCAGCGGCGGCGAGCAGAAGATGCTGGCAGTGGGCCGGGCAATGATCATCGCTCCGTCCATGTTGCTTTTAGACGAGCCTTCTGCAGCGCTCTCGCCCAAGATCATGGGCCAGCTCTTCTCCGAGATCCAGGAGATCAACAGGCGGGGAGTGACCATCCTCATGGTCGAGCAAAATGCCCGCAGGGCTCTGGCCATCAGCGACCGGGGCTATGTCATGGAGATGGGTAAGAACCGGCTGGAAGGGCCGGCAAAAAGCTTGCTGGGCAATCCTGAGGTATGCCGACTCTACCTGGGACGGAAATAGATAGGAAGTCTCTGGCATAACTCCGGCAAAATTATTAAGGCCAAAAAATGCTCTGAAGGCCTGCGAATTTTTCACTGATGTTATCGGCGTGGTAGATGCTCTCCCAGGGCTTCAGATTCGGATTGCTGGTGGCATTGAAGCAATCCCGGATGGGAATGGTGGTGGATGGTGAATGCCACCAGCAGAGTGTCATTGTCAAGCTGCTCGCTCAGCCAGGTCTCCTTGCTCCTGGCCAGTGCCAGAGATGTGTAAGGATCATCTCCGCTGGCATTATTCGGGTCAGGAGTGTTTAGGACGATGAAATGGATTCCGGAGCAGTCAAAGGAGTGGTTCAGGAGGTATATCGAAAGCCCAGTGGAAATGGTTGGCCGGGTCGGAGGGTTATCGCCGCCGCAGGAGTTGTGGTACTCATGGTTTCCAATGGCTGGAAAGATGGAATCTTTGGCGAGCATTCCATCAGCTGCCTGGAAGATTGCCTCCACAGTCCATCGCTATCATGCCCATTATAATCCCCTCCAATTAGCATAACGAGTACATCAGCTTCTTTTTCAATGGCGTCCGCCACGAACTTACCAGGTTATCAGCATAATCTGGCTCACGGCTCGAAATTCTGCCCGAAATAGATCTCATGGTCATAAGAGCAGTTCGTTGTCGTCAGGGAGGGCGGGATTGATTGCCATCGGCCAGGGCGTGGTGCTGCTCGCAGGCAAGGCCAACCGTAGCAGCAGCCAGAGTCCACCAGTCGGGCTCGTACGAACGCGCATGCAGGCTCACGCTCTGGGATGTGAGCCAGCCGGACCTGGGCGCTGGACTCATGCAAGGGCGGCTCTTCGGTCAATTGCGCGCCCTTGTCCTTTCGATATCCTTGTGCAGACGCTCATCCGTCAGGCTTTGCTCACATCGCCTGTTTCTATTGGGATCAGAATGCTGAAAGGTAGCTAAAAGGCTGCCATGTCGAGTATAGCCGCTGTGTCGAGGATCTTACCGGCGTCTTCTCCATGGAGAAATTCATCCAGCTCTGGAAGGCAGCCCAACCTGCGGTACCATCAGCGTTGACTGGCTCCTTGCGTGCAATTGCCACATAATTGCACTTCTTTTTTTTGGATCTGCAAGTCAACCGTCTTCAAGCCATGATTACCCGACGTGAAGCCTAAAACAGCATGTACATTGAATCATTATTGCCAGCGACTATCGGAAAGCTTTTCTTCTCCTGCCCATATTCAAATAACAGGCAGGGTCAATAAGATGAGAGGACCGTAATTGAGAATCCATTTGAACAGTCTGAAAAGGATAATGGGAGACGAGAATGCATAAAGAAGTCTGCATGAGTTTCAGCCTCCGGAGAATAGAATGCTGGAGATAAAGGACCTGGCCTCGTGGCTTCCTCCCGAGGCGGTCAAGCAGTACGAGGACCGCGGCTTTAAGGAGCTTTATCCTCCTCAGGCGGAAGCTCTGGAGAGGGGGCTTCTCGATGGCAGGAGCATGCTGCTTGCCATGCCAACCGCTTCCGGAAAGACCCTGCTCGCCGAGCTGGCAATGCTCAAGGCCGCTCTTCAGGGTCTGCGATCCCTCTACATCGTCCCCCTGCGCGCCCTGGCCACTGAGAAGTACGATTCTTTCAAGAGGTTCAGGGATCTGGGAGTCACCATCGGCATCAGCACCGGCGACTTTGACAAGAGAGACGAGCGCCTGGGGAAAAACCAGATAATTATCGCCACCTCCGAGAAGGCCGACTCGCTCATGAGAAACGGGGCCTCCTGGGTTCAGGACCTGGCGGTTCTGGTGGTCGATGAGATCCATCTGTTAAATGATGTCGGTCGCGGCCCGACTCTGGAGATGACAATCACCAAGCTGCGCCACTGCAATCCTGCTTTGCAGGTCATCGGCCTATCTGCGACGGTGGCCAACGGCCGGGAGATCGCCCAGTGGCTTGGTGCGGAGATGGTAAGCTCCGACTGGCGGCCCATTCGACTGCGAGAGGGCATCATCTGCGATAAGACTCTGGTATTTCCGGATGGACAGGCCCCTCTTTCGGATGGCAAAGACGAGGCCCTGGCTCTGGTCAAAGACACCCTATCCCAGTCCGCTCAGATACTGATCTTCGAGAACTCTCGCAAGAATGCCGAAGCTGCGGCGCTCAAGCTCTGCGGCTTGATCCCGGAAGATGCCGCCACTAAAGGCCTTGCGGCCAGCATTCTGGCCACCGGTGAGAGCGAGACCGCAAAGCGACTCGCTTCCTGCGTCTCCCGGGGCGTTGCTTTCCACCATGCCGGCCTCCTCTCAGAGCAGCGTCAACTGGTCGAGCAGGGATTCCGGGACAACAAGATCAAGATCATCGCCAGCACACCTACTCTGGCCGCCGGCCTAAACCTGCCAGCCAGAAGGGTGCTCATCAAGAATTACAAGAGATACGAGTACGGCCGGGGAATGGCCCCAATTTCCGTGATCGAATACCGCCAGATGGCAGGGCGGG
>JAQVZT010000128.1 GCA_028708055.1 Methanothrix sp. | reverse complement strand
GCATTCCGATCCGTCCATGGCTCGCTCTGCAAAATACTTCAGGTCGTCATCCGGCAGGCTATCCAGCCGGGAGTGAAAATCATCTCTATCGGCTATGCAGTAGCCGGAGAGCGCTGAGAGAATGCCCCCCGCTGTCTCAGAATCGCTGCACGGTGCAAGCTTCTTAATTATCGAGATATCCTTCTGGTTGAGTTTCTTCATGGTTATCTCATACCAATATATATTTCATTGCTAAAGGTCTTTTCGGCCTACGAACCTGGATGTAGAGTACCGAAACTCTTGACTTTATAAACTCATCACTGGTGCATGGGAAAGAAGAACCAAACCGTAAAGCCAACTCTTAGAAAAATCAGATACATAATCCGCTATAAAACCGATGACTACAGCACCAACTCCGTCGCAAAGGATCTAAAAATATGCAAATTTTGACGAAAATAGAATGAATTGGACAAAGCATTAGAAGATCTAATTCTCTGAATCCACAAAGAGCAAAATCTTGGTTCACGGCGTCTGCAGAAGATCATAGAATTCACTCACGGAAAATATATGCCGCACAATGCCAAGCATATGGTGTTAATGGCTCATGGTTTGGCAAAGAACGATCAAAACAATTAAAGCGCAGAAATGCCATGGGTCCGATGGGAAAAAGACCTCCGCCTGAGCCTTGTGCATCTCGATTGGCACATCAGCAAATTCAATGGCAAAGTGGTTTGTGTGGTCCTGGATGATAGCTCGCGGCGCGTCCTTGCCGGCGGCGAATCCTAAAGAAGAATAAAATAACCCCTATATTGTCCCCCGTCAATTTACGCAGAAAATGAACTAACGTTAATTGGCCAGGTCTGCTGTCTGATTGGATCAATTTTAATGCTGATCAGCATCATAAGGTTGAATTAAAATCAGTGCCGCCAATAAATTATAGAATCACTATAAATAATTAATTTAGCAACCATAAAGAACCGCTCCAACCGGATAAAAATTATCTTTATCAGTTATGCCGGTCGGTCATGCAAGTAGCCGAAGGGCGCTGTGAGAATGTCCCGGCAGCCCCAAAGTCGCGCATGATGCATGCTATCAATATCAATATATTAATATTATATGATTTATTCATTTCATAATTGAAGGATTTTTCGGCACAAGTGCTTTAATCGCAAAAGATATAAGCGATCCATGCCTCTGACATCAAAGCCCTTCACAGGCACGATGCATATGCAAATATTGAAAATTAGGTGATCTGTGAAAAAACTATATATCATGAAAAAATAATGCCATATGCATGAAGAGACAGGCCGCTACCATTAGCAAAAGCCGCTGGGAGTATGCTATTCGTCTTCTACATAGAATCAATTTTATGATGGATGTTAATTGATATTTGTGATTGGATTATAAAAAAACCAAGAGAAGGCCACCGATAATGGACAAGAATGTCATAGAAGTTCGACACACAGTCTCGTTTGTTCTGGCCGCGACCCTGATCTGCCTGGTATTCGACTTGGGGTATTCGCTGGAAGATAAGTCAATACCAACAAATATCCTCTCAAAACAAGAGGCACTACAGAACAATCAGGCTATCTTTGTCCCAATGGCCAACACAACCCAGGATAGCATTGCCTACGTCTTTTCGAACTGGGGCGATCACAGATTGGATAATAATTCGGTGTCAAACTACAATGAGTCGGAAATTCTTGGAACTAATATGGCCCTTCAGGGGAATTTTTCGGACGCAGAATCATCAGCCAATATTACCGCTGCGTTCTTGCACAACTATCTGGCAGCTAATGTTCTTCTTAACCGCAATCTGGATATGATCTTCAGCAACGGCACCAGGTTGAGCCATTACCCTTCTGCTAATTATTCCTCTGAGGAAAAAATATTGCTGATCTATTCGCTATTCGACTATCTAAAAAAACTGGTGGATAGTGCAGACTATCAAATGCTGTATGCAAATGACAGTGAGAATTTAATGGACGTGGCATTCAGCCCGGATAACCAAACAATTGCCTTCTCCAGCACAGCGTTATCAGGTCCTGATAATACCATACGTTTGCTGGATATGCAGACCAGTAAAGTGCTATTCGAGCTGGCCAATTGCAGCTCTTACGGGAAAATGGCCTTCCGCCCGGATGGCAAGGTGATCGCATCCGGCACTGATGGCTCGATGATAAGGATCTCGGATTGCCGGACTGGAAAAGAACTCAAAAACGTCAGCCAGAATGGTTCAGTTGAGTTGCTTGCCTTTAGCCCCGACGGAAAGATCCTGGCCTCCACCGGAAACCTTGTCCGAGATACCTGGATTCCAATGCTATGGAACACGGTCGACGACACCGTAATCGGCGGAAATCTAAACGCATACCGATCCGCTAAAATCAGAATGGAAGGCCATAGTGATGCAATCACCGACATGGCCTTCAATCCCAACGGCCTGACTCTGGCCACAAGCAGCTATGATAATACTACCAAAATTTGGAGCGCAAAAGACGGAAGGCAGCTATTCAATCTTATCCATGGCGGGCCGGTATTGGGACTGGCTTATAGCCCGGACGGCAAGATGCTGGCAACGGCAAGCGCAGATCGCACGGCAAGAATTTGGGATGCGGAAAACGGAACACTATTATTCAGGCTGAACCATAGTGGCCCGGTTCAAGCCATCGCCTTTGACCCCAAGCCTTTCGGAGGACTGGGGTGGGTGGTTGCCACGATCAGCAGTGGCAACCTCACCTACTGGCAGGCTTCTACCGGTGATGCGATGGGCGTAATTGGATCTGAAAAACACCCGATTAGCAATGTTGTTTTCAGCCGGGAGGGAATGGTGGCTGCATCAGCTAACGATGGTCTAGTGAGGCTGCTTTCCGATGGCCTATATTACCAGATCTGCACACTTAACACCAGCCGCACTCTGAAATCTATTGCATTCAGCCCAAACGGGACAGAGCTGGCCATCTTATGCGACAACTCTTTGCTCATTTGGGATATATCACAGCTTATTGAAAGGGTGAATAACACAAACAACGAGACGAATAAGGAAATGATTAATTTAAATAATAACTCGACATTAAGTAGTGCGCAAATGCATTCGAACCAGAATGGAATAAATAATTATATGACAATAGTTGACGCAAATTCTGAGAATCCTGCCATCCTTCTCAGTGCTTTTTGCGAAAAACTGGGAATCGATGCCAGAATCATTGCAGAATATGGGGCATCAGGCGATGTTGAAAATATTTCCGGAAATCTCTCTTCGGACAACCTGCATCTGTATGCCGAAGCTGATCTTGGAAAGCTCAATTCCTCGGGGAGTAATTATATTGAAATGGCTGTGGACCGGATCAGGCAGAGATATAACGCAAGCGATGTATACAGTCATATTAACCTCAGCACAGATGAGATCTGGCTGAACCTCGATGTCGCATCGCAATATCCAGGAGGGCCATTTGCTCCCTCGCAAAGGCAAATGCCGGTTTATGCTAGTAAAAATAATGAATCCTATGAATCAACCAATGCGTCGAGCATCGAAGAAAATAAGCAGCCTTTGTCTCAAAATGACTGGTCCCCAATTCAGAATAACAGTACGAGCGTTCCATTGAATGAATTCGATAACTCAAATAATTCCCAAGTTGACACAAATAATCCCATAGGTGCCCCCACTACTAATAAAGAAACGGCAGAAGATGGCAAAAGCGCGGTTGAAAATATCACCGGGAATTTCTCATCATACCGTCTGAATTGGTATGCCGAGGCATATCTTGGAAAGCTTAATTCCACTGAGAAAAATCGCACTGAATTTGCTTTAATCTCTCCTTTATTGAATAGTCAAATCGTCCAGATTAATTCCAGCAGAGATGATAATATCTGGCTGCCGTGCGTTATGGGTTCGAAGTATCCCGGAGGGCCATTTGAGGGGCAGCCTTTGGCTCCCTGGCCCCAAAATCAGAATACCAATTCCAAAGATGCCGCAGTTGATTCCAAAGATACCCCTAATGGGGAAACTGCAGACAGTGACAAAAACAAAAAAATTTCAATTCCATCTAAGCACTCTGAAATCGACAATGATGATCGGTATAAGATTAAGATCGCCGACGAGCCCAAGGAAATCGAAATCAATGAGCCTACTGCATCTGTAGCTGCTGAGAACAAGACTGCTGAATGCGCAGCTTCGATACCGACTGGGAAGGCTGAGGATAATCCGGATTCTGGGTACTTCAAGCTTCTTCTGCAATTGATGGGCCTGATCGCAGGCGGGTTCATCATCATAATCGCAACTGCATATAGAGGAAGAGAGCCGCCGATGGATGATGACGATTTTGATGATATAGAAAACAAGCGACCAGGCAGATAGAAAGGTGCATAGAAATGGGAATCGCGGATATTCCGACCAACCTGGGACCCTCATTTCTCATAAGGACATTTATTCCAGGATTTATTGCATCGTTACTATTTTATATCACATTTAGTATTCTATCCAATTGCGTAGAAAAAGCATCGCCAGATGCTTCAGAGCTTATCACATTATTCCTAAACGTGATACAACCTCTTTTTGAAGAGACAACAATCGTGTCATTAGCAATTCTTGGAATTCTCCTGGGCATGATGCTCAGCGAGCTTGACGTCCAAATCTATCAGTTCTTTGGGGAACTGCGCTTCTGGCCGGATTTTATCAGGAACTGGCGATTTAAAAAGGTCCTTGACGATTTTGATGAGATAGATCGCGGTCTGCACGAAATAAAGATGCGCAAAAAAGAAATTCACCAGTTGGGTGAAAGCTCTTGCGATGATGAGGCGATAAGAGAGCTTTTAGAAAGAGAGTCGGAACTATCCGCGAAAGCAAGGGAATTTCCCTATAATCCTTCCGGAGGCAGCTACTGCAAGAGATATCCTGAGGCGGCCACTAGATTCGGAAATATCATCGCCGAATATGAACAATATTCGGAGACTCAGTATGGCATGCATATGATGGTATTCTGGCAACATCTTTCGCTAATTCTACCATCCGAGATCAAAGAAGAACTGGACCTAAGGGGCGCAAAAGCGGATTTCCTTGTTTATCTCTCATTCATCTCATTATGCTATGCGTTTGTTGGTAGTGCGGCGTTTGCAGGATCGGCAGCGCTCTTTCATTGCTACGAAATAGATAACGAGAGGCTCTTTTTTATTGGAGCGATAATATGCTTTGTCGCCTCTCTTCTTCTATCATATATATTTTACTCTGCATCAATTTATTCAATTAAAAATTATGGCAGGTATGTAAAGGCTGTATTTGATTTATACAGGTTTGATCTGGCAAGCAAGATGCAAATGACAATAACCGAAAAGCACCTGATCGCAGGTGATGATGAGGTGCAAAGCTGGCGGAAATTAAGGAAGTACTTGCTTGATTACAAAAAATAATATATTACCTAAGCAAGGAAAAACCGCTTCCTGAAATGATATACGCTAACAAGTACCCGATAATGGCACCGCCGTTTAGAAAAGGAAGACCTGCATGCATCCGATCAGACAATGCGGTCATAAGAATAATAAATCCAACATAAGTTCCGATCATCGCCCCCAGAGCGGGAATGGGTCCCATATAATAGAGCGAAGTTGGATTATAGGCGGATACCACAAGCATTGTGGGAATTATCGCATCACCCAGCCCTAAAAATAACGGATAGTTCATCTTGCCTTCGCCTGATTGGGCCGAATTATTATTTTTCCCAGCGCTGCGATTGCTGAGTCCTGGCAGGACAAAAATCAATGGCGCCTTGATACTGACCATTGCCTGCGCCAATAATTCCATATGCCTTGTTTTGTAGACGGAGATGATATCATAGACGGCCATGACTATAAGAAAAAAAATCGCTGTGGGTATGTTCATGGATATGCCATATATGGTGCCGATTCCTGCGCAAACCAGTATGCAAATCAGGTCTATGATATACCATTTGGGATATGTCTTCATCAGCAATAGTATCGCAACTGTTGCGATAAGAGCGATCAGCGGCGCCATATCCGCACCTGCCATTTCCATCAAATTTATGATCAGCACATAACAGATGCAAATTCCCATCGACAGCAAAATGAGGCCGTTTAGCAGCCTGGCATTTTTTAACCTGACTGCCTGAATCATAATCACTGTGTAGACCAGAATGACAAACAGAAAGATTAAAATGTCAAAGCTAATGCCTGGGGAGGAGTTATTTCCCAGAGGCCGGGAGGCATTTCCATTTTCAAAGACCTCATTGATCGGCGGCGTTATAGCAATGGCCAATATCTGCACAGCTATCAGTATCGCCAGCATGATTAAAACCGGTTTACGGATATTTCTATTCTCGATCATACCAATACGGCCGGTGCTATTGCTTGCATGTCTTGGACAATTGCTTATCCCAATGAACCGTGTATGGATTAACCTATTCTTTTGTAAATTAATAATGCACATTTAAATACTTGCCGCATAGGTGTATAATCTTTTAGAAGTTGTATCATGGTGGCCGCAGGGCATCTGATTTCAGGATGGATATGATCGAGACTCCAATCGGAGGTGTGACTGCATCCAAGGGCATACGCTGGCGTTTTCTTTGAAGGTCGCGCCGTAGAGGTCTGTCCGGTCAAGAGAAACGCGAGGATTAAATTCATATGATCGCGGCAAGATTTATATGCACATAGTATCCAATTAACGATTGTGATGTGAGGATGAATGATGGCTGATTCGAGGGTCCTATGCAATTGAAATCCCCATGCGAGCAGATCGTATGGGACGTATTGCCAAGCATCAGGGCGGCAATTGCTGAAGAGCTGGTCCATAGAGGGATAACCCAGAAGGAGATCTCCAGGATGCTGGGCATCACGCCTCCGGCTGTGTCCCAGTATGTCTCCAAGAAGAGAGGCTACAATATAGAATTCAGGGAAGACATCCGCCAGTCCATTGCAGTGCTGGCCGAAGATCTGATCGCGGGAAGTGTGGAAGGCAATGCCCTTGTGCCAAGGATCTGTCAGATCTGTCGAATGCTTCAGGATGATGAATCGGCCTGCATTTCCACCAAATGCAAGGGAATTTGAAATGAGTCGGCCCGATAAGCTCGAAGACCTGAAGACCTGCATTAGAGAAAAAGAACGCATTTTAGTGGCTTATTCAGGCGGCGTGGACAGCAGCCTTCTAGCGGCAGTGGCGCATGATGCTCTGGGCAAGGATGCCCTGGCTGTGATCTTAGACAGCCAGACCATGTCCAGAAGCGAGCTGGAGCATGCAAGAGAGCTGGCGGGATCGTTGGGGCTGAATTATCGAGTGGCAGAGTTTCCGATCCTGAAAGAAGGGCAGTTTTGCAGCAATCCGGCTAATCGCTGCTACATCTGCAAGAAAAGGTCCGCAGCGATTTTAAAGA
>JAQVZT010000127.1 GCA_028708055.1 Methanothrix sp. | reverse complement strand
CCCATGCCATTTCCAGAAGATCCACTGATATGCCTTGCAGCTTGCCGTCCTCCTGGTAGTTATAGGGCGGGAACTGCTCGGTTATGTAGGTGAGATCCTTTGCCGAAAAATCCACATCAGCGAAGCCGCACGGTATGAACAGCATCGACATGCTCAAAATGATAATGATAACCAGTGCAATATCATTAATATGATTTCTAGCTCGAATAAATCTTCCTCCATACGTAAATATCACGATTAAAGAGCTTTTTTGTATAAATGAATTTTGGAAACAGGCCTGGAAACAGGATGGCTTCAGAACACGATCCAGCCCGACTAGAACTCTCCCAGAGTGAATTGATCCTGCAGCCGGATCTCTTTGGACTTATGCTCTATCGAAAGCATGTCCATCAGCATAAATGCGTTTCTCACCGCCTTGGATCGAGCGTGGTTATTGAAGTACACCCTAACCTTGGCGGCCTTCAGCTCAGCGGCCTTGATGCGAGGAATCCAGGTCTCAAGCTGCTCCTTCTTGTAGAGGTAATCGTACCTGTTCAGCCTATGGTCGTCCTGCGGTTCGCCTTTATCCTCGCCCCCGTACCAGATATCGTAATTGCGTCCGTGAAAGCGCACATAGGCGTGATCTGCGATCAGCTCTCTGCCTCCATGCGTCCCAGGGCCATCGATCATAACATTGGCGACGTTCCTCTCTCTCAGAGCATCCAGAGCCTCAGGATCAATCTCCTTGCCGCCATCGACAAGCCAGCTCCTGTGCCTGAACTCGACCGCATAGTCGTGCTTCTTGCAGGAGATGCTGTCCAGAAGGCCCTTTAGCGCGGCAAGAGCTGAAGCATCATTCTTGAAGTAGGGGGAGAGCTGGAGCAGCACCCCGCCCAGAAGGCCGGCCTCGGCCAGCGGCTTTATGCAGGTCTTCTCGAAAGAGGCTGCCCAGAAGGCCGCTCGCTCTACGTCTCCGTCCACTAGCGCCTTGTGGGTAACAAGCTGAGGGACTTTGACTGAATACTCAAAGCCATTCAGACCTGCTGCCTTCTTTATCCAGGACTGGACAAGCATCTCGCCCGGTGGCCGGTAGAATGTGCTGTTGATCTCGACCGTCTGGAAGTAGCCGGCATAGTAGGAGAACCACTCGCCCTTCTTTCCCGCCAGGCTCAATGGATAGAACTTGCCCACCCAATCGTCATAGGACCAGCCGCTGCATCCCACCAGAATTGTCATGGTTTTTCCATCGATTTGTTTTGTTATCTTGCTTTGCTACTATTGAAGCCTTTTTGCCGGAGACACTTTCGCCCCACGCTCTCGGCTCGCCCTCATATCCTCGCCGGTCCAGCTATTTGGCATGGGATATGTGCGAAAATATGCGAGAAACCACGCCAGAGGAATTGGTGACCGGCTATGGGGCGAAGTTTTGAGAGCGTGAGGATGGGGGTAAAGGAGGTATCTTCCCGGTGGCTGAAGGCCAGCCGGGCTCTTAGAAAGGATGACCAGATCTACGGACAGATGGTGGCGCAGATGGCCAAAAAGCACTCCAGCGAGGCTTTCTATGCACTGGATGATCCACTGGAGGCAGCGGTATTCTCGGTGCTGGTGGAGATGATGAAGAGGAGGGCTGAGGAGGATAAGCTCCAAAAGGACAAGACTGCATAGTTGCAGAAAAGATGCGGATGCACTTATCAATGACAAAAGTAATACGTCTCGATTTATACAATCATAATGCACGGCCATTAGGAGCTTCATGAGCGAAATCCATAAAGCCATCTGTCTCGATATCAACGGGCATCAGTGGCAGATGACTTAAATTTAGGAGGACATTCGTGTTGGAATTCCTACCTTATGCATTGGACTCATAAAGTCCAGACATTTCTAGTAACGTCATAGAGCCGCTGTATCCAAGTTCTCTTGCTTCTGTAAATGCTGCATCCGCTTCAGAATTGCGATGAAGCATCCTTAGTGCCATGCCTTTGTTGTACCATGCGTATTCGTCTTTAGGATCTCGCTTGATGGCAGCATCGTAATACTTGATGGCTGTAGCATACTCCCCATTGTCATAGTGATCCTTGCCCTTGCGAACCACAGAACTGTTTTGAGTTTCGTCTATCTCACTTGCTTTATTGTAGCTTCTAATGGCATCATCATACCTGCTTAGATGATCGAGAACAATAGCCTTGTTGCTCCAGACATCAGCATTTTGTGGATAGATCTCAATAGCCATATCGTATGCTTTGACGGCCTCATCGTATTTGCCTAGATAATAAAGAGCATTGCCTTTGTCGTTCCAGGCGTCTGTGAATTGTGGATCAATCTCAATAGCCATGTCGAACGCTTTGATGGCCTCGTCATACTCGCCCTGATCATAGAAAGCAACGCCCTTATTTTTTAACATTGATGCCCTATACGCCCTGACGGCTTCATCATACCTGCCTTGGGCAATGAGATCCGATATTTTATCGTGATACCAGGAAACTGGTATTATCACCGCTGAATCAATGACGTTTCCGTTCTTGGATAGCTCTACATATACTTTATTTTCATAGATCCCGATAGATTTAATTGCCAACTCATATCCTTCACCCAGCTTAAGGGGTGTACCGCTGGTGATTGTCACCGAGCGAGATTTGTTAAAGATCACAAGAGACGGATTTGAATCAGATACCTGCCAAATTTGATCTACAGTGGCCAAATTCTGATCCGATCCGCGAAATGCATTTTTGAAATGAACCTTGATTACTTCTGTATCTTTAGCCCGTCCGATATCTTTCGTGAAAGTATAAATGTCGTCCACTTTAGGGATTGTTATGATCACAGCGAAGTCGACCACTGCGCCATCCTTGGATAGTTCTACATAAACCTTATTTCCATCGATGTCGATAGACTTAATGGCCAACTCATATCCCTCTTCCAGCTTTATAGATGTGCCACTTGTGATCGTCGCCTCATGAGAATCGTTGATAATCACATTAGAGGAATTGGTATCAGACAATTGCCAAACTCTATCTAAGGTGACTAAGTTCTGATCCGATCCGCGAAATGCATTTTTAAAATGAACCTTGATTACTTCGGTATCATTAGCCCGTCCGATATCTTTCGTGAAAGTATAAATGTCGTCCACTTTCGGGACTGTTATGATCACAGCTGAATCGACCACTGCTCCATCCTTGGATAGTTCTACGTAGACCTTATTTCCATCGATGTCGATAGACTTAATGGCCAACTCATATCCTTCTTCCAGTTTTGTAGATGTGCCAATTGTGATTGTCGCTTCATGGGAATCGTTGATAATCACATTAGAGGAATTGGTATCAGATAATTGCCAAACTCTATCTAAGGTGGCTAAATTCTGATCCACTCCACGGAATGCATTTTTAAAATGAACCTTGATAGTTTCGACGCCGTCTGTATTATTCAAATAGTTTGTATATGTGTAAGTATCAGCTTCGGCATTAGTTGGCATGATCTGTGCTAAATCAATTACCGTTTCGTTCTTTGATAATTCCACATATACTTTATTTCCATCGATGTCGGTCGACTTGATGGCCAACTCATATCCATCTGCGAGCTTCAGAGGTGTACCGCTAGTAATACTCCTATTAAGAGAACTGTTGATGATCATCTGAGAATAATTTCTATCCGAGACCTGCCAAATCTGATCTACTGCGGCCAAATCCTGATCCGTTCCGCGAAATGAATTTTTAAAATGAACCTTGATCACCTCAACAGGCCCAACGGAATCTTGATATTTAGAGTAAATATACGTATCACTCACGTCTTGAGGCGGTATGATCATCGCAGAATCGATAACATTTCCGTTTTTGGATAATTCTAAGTACATTCTTTTTCCATCGATGTCGATAGATTTTATGGCCAACTCGTATCCTTCTCCCAGCTTAAGGGGTTTGCCGCTGGTGATTGTCACCTCACTGGAATTATTGAAGACCTCATGAGACGGTTCCGAGTCTGATGCCTGCCAAATTTGATCTACCGTGGCCAAATTCTGATCCGATGCACGAAAGGCGTTTTTAAAATGAACCTTGATTACTTCTGTGAGATCGGTATTACCCATATCTTTTGTGAAGATATAGGTTTCATGCACAATTGATTTGTTTGC
This sequence comes from Methanothrix sp., assembly GCA_028708055.1. Lineage (GTDB taxonomy): Archaea > Halobacteriota > Methanosarcinia > Methanotrichales > Methanotrichaceae > Methanothrix. The sequence continues at coordinate 3,295 of JAQVZT010000127.1, read as the reverse complement.
ATTAGAATTAGATGCTCCCTCAGATACGACAACCAACAAAAAAAACGTCAGTGCTAAAGCTAGAATATAATATTTGCTCGTGATCTTCCCTCATCAATACATTTCAGCTTCATTCATTTGTTTCTTGCGCTCCATCAGACTTTAGATACATGCGTACATCCCTATGATTCAGGCTATCATGAGATTCATACCGCCACAGTCCCTGTGCAAAATTTTAGGCTGATAAATCACATTCGCTCCGCTCTCGCCTTGTCCTTATCTTTTCTGATAGCAAAGATAGCTTGGAGAGACTTTAGAAAAGTCGTCGTATGTGGATCTTCGACACCTACTGCAAGGTCTGTGCAGAGCTGTGGGGCCGGGTGAAGGGCGTTACCAGAGAGAGCACCGTCTATCCTCAGTCATTTTACATGCATCTGCCGGACCCCCACGCTCACGGGGAGATGATCGAAGCTCTGGAGAGCCGCTTTCGTACAGAGGAGTGCAGCTTCAAAACCATCTTCGGCACCTTGTCTGGCCACAGGATATTTGCCGACCGGAAGGCTTTTTGAGCACCGTCATATCCTCGCAGCCCAACTTGCGCATTGAGGCCAAGAGGCGGAAAAAATCAAAGGTACATGCTCATTGTAAGTCGCGGGTTTTGCATGACGCAAGCGGCTGATAGGAGACTGCCATGTATGTCGGCGTCTTAAGCCGTCCGCAGGCAGCGCGATTCCGTTTCCTGCCTGACCGGCCCTGGACTTCCAAGCGTTGTTACTCAGCAATTTGCATTATGCATTATTGAGGGCGAAGGATACCTCATCCCAAGCCTTGTTTAGAAGCTTCAGATAGTACGCAGCATCGAACTTCGAGGCATCTCTCTCAGCATCAACTTCCCACTTCGAAGCATTTCTGACCACATAGCCGATCTCCATCCCAGGAGCCAATGAGAATCCACGCTCTTGATATGCCTTCACAGCCGATGCCTCCGCACATCTCCGGGAATAGTCAACTCTGCTCAACCGGCGATGGATAGCAAGCTCCCTGACATCCGCGTCCTCAAGCCCTTGCATATACTTCTCGCGGACCTCTCGGGCAATATCATATGCCTCCCGAAGCTCATTTTGGCTTCTCGCCCTGGCCAATATATCGAATAACTCCAGCTGCATCCTGCGTAAATACTCCGGCGTATCCCCTTTCCTTGCCATCACGCCCCGAACCTTCATCTTGCCCGTATTAAGCCGGCCAAAATAACGATTATAAGCTCCAGAGCCATCGGCCATGGGCAGGAACACAATCCAATCATAGGAATCCACCTCGGTCAGAATACCCGTATCCCTTTCAACTGCTTCCTTGAATGCTGCAATCGGCTCACCAATTACCCACAAGCAATCTACGATGCCATGCAATACCTCGAAGTCCATGACTTCAGCAAGCTCCTTGATCTGCATGAGCAGCTCCCGAGAGATCCCGGTGATCCTCTCGTGAACCTGGATCTGGCCGAACTTGGCGTTACGATAGCCGGTATATCCAAAGCACGTTACCAGCATCCATTTGAGTATAGAGTCAATGCCGACATAGTTGGGATTGGCCTTCTTTAGACGCTTGGTCTCGATCCGAAGGCTGAGCAGTGATGAGATCACAGAGCTGAGAAAGCCCTTCACCTCGGGGTGCTCGATAGTCTCCGGCGACAGATTGTACTTCACGATAATAGAGGGGTATAGCGACGTGAAATCAATCTGGTGCACCTTCTCATACAGGCCAGGGTCCGGTTGAAAGATCATGCCGCCTTTATCGCACGCTTTCAACTCCGAGATGTTCCTTACAGCCTCAGCATCCCGCTTTCTGAAGGGAACGGCCATGCCCCTGCGTAGTGCCTCAAAGACCTCGTAGCTGGATATGAGCGTGCCTGGTGTAAACCTTGAAGTCAAGTTTGGCGGCAGCCCTGATAGCCGGGAAGCCATCAAAACGCCTTTAAGTCCGCTCTCAGAAAAGATGAAACTCTTTGCCGTGTCAATCAGCACCCGGCCTTCGGGAATGAGGGCACCATCCTTGTATTTAGCCTGCCCATAGCTCCAGTAGGATTTGGAGGCCATATTTTTGAACCAGCCCGTCCGGCTTATCGTCGGCTCCAGGCCGTATCGCCTGGCCTTGCGGACTATGAGCGGAATCCAGGTGTCTGCATGAGGGCAGAGGATTAGATCTGGATCGCGGGACTTAACGATGTGCAGGAGATCAGAGACTACAGTCCTCTCAGGGCCTTCCAAACGCCGCTTTCTGCCGTCCAGGATCTGAACGCATGAGATCTCATTTGGCATCGAAGGGTCTCCTGCCACCTGGATCTCCAGGCTTGTCAGGGGAACCTCGAAATCCGGCATGAAGCGGGACTCGTCCCGTTCACCACATGGGAAGATATCATGCTCTGCCATGTACCGCTGATCCTGCCTGACATCCACATTGTAAAGCTGCGCTTCGTAGCGGGTCTGCTTCTCGATATTCTCGGCTATATTGCGGCTGGCAAAGATTCTATAGCCCTGGATTAGGCCGTATATCGTTCTGAAGCTGCACTCCTCGACCTTGTACCGGCTCTCCAGTCCGTCTATCAGGTCCAAATGCGAAGCAGGATCGTCCAGGTGCATGTAAAAAGAAGGCGGATAAGCTGCGCTGACCTTTGTCAGGCCTTGCTTTCTGCCCCACAATTCTACGCTGCCCTTGCTATACGAATCGAAGATCCACACGGTATCCTCCCCAGATACGATTGATGGTAAGATACTCCCCATCAATCTGGATGCGAGCCGAAAGATAAGCCCGAGGCAAGCAGAGCGAAAGTGATTGGGTTAAGGTTAGACTGAGAGAATTTGAAGTATGCAAAAAGTCTACAATATTCCTGCGGGTCTAATGATTGAGGCTACCTGGCTTCAGCCAAGATAGCCTAAGTGAAGATAACAGCTATGTTCATGACATTCTCCGGGAATTGAATCCCACAAAATACAGAAGGATTCCTAAAAACTAGCCAAATGCAGCCGCTATTTAAATAGGAAATACGCGAACTGAATTTGAGGCTATTAGGAATCCTCTTTAAACATAATTAAATTAAAAAATTATAATTTCATCAGCGATCATTAAATTGTAACTTAAATTTGGATATAAAGAGAACATAATTGAAGCATAATTGAAGCATGCGATCATGGTGTATTTATCTTGGAAGGGATGATCATGGGACGCCCAAGGAAAAACAGAGAGAACCTGGTTGGCAGGGCAGGTCGCCAGGCCATAGAGCAGGAAGATCTGCAGCGCGAGTCGCATAAGTGGATGCGCA
>JAQVZT010000126.1 GCA_028708055.1 Methanothrix sp. | reverse complement strand
CCATGGCAATGAGGTCCTTGGCCTTCTCGGTGGCCATGGCAGGCTGGTCCATGTGCACCCAGGAGCACTGCTCCCGGATGTTGGCCATCTCCAGCATGTAAGGGTTGAGGCCCGCTTTGCTGATGGCCCGGCGGAAGGTGGGCTCGTGCAGGCGCGGCGAGCAGGCGGCCACCACCACGCGATCGAGCTTGAATTCGGCGATATCCTTCTGGATCTGCTCCTGGCCGATGTCAGAGCAGGAGAATTGCAGATCGCGAGCTACGGCCACATCGGGAAGCTTCTCGGCAAAGCTCCTCAGCTCTTGCACATTCAAGACGCCTGCGATGTTCAGGCCGCAGTGACAGACGTAGACTCCTGTGGGCATGAGACTTCAGAAGAGTATGAGCGCTTTAAGTCACTTAAACTTATGCCATTATGATTGTTATTTGAAGGCAAGATTAAATGAACATTACTTGTGCCATTACTAAGTCAAGTGGCTTGATCCAGCAGAGCAATAGCCAAAAGATATTTCAACCTTAAAATGCCTGTAAATAATATGACTGTCGAGGTTGAAATAGTATTTTTATTTATCTTGATAGTAAATATCGTTTCCTCATGCAATCCGGCAGAGGTTCGAGGTGAAAAGTCATGAGGAGATATATTCATCTGGTCCTCTTAATAGTGGTTGTAACTTCAGTCTTATCGTCAGGCAATTGTACGGACAACTCAACGGAGATTATGAGATCTGAAGCCGGAGACCTTATAAATTTATCACAGGAAATTTTTTCCACGTCCTCATCAAATATGCCAATAAAACTCTCTGATGAAATGAGGAAATCTGCGGCGGACCTATCTCTTCTCGTTGTAGGAAAATCCCTGGAGCTGGAAAAGAATCTTTCCGATGCATGGGAACAGAAAGGGTTTCTTCTATATTCAATGAAGAGATATAAAGAAGCCATCCAGTGTTTTGACTGTGTGCTCGATGAAGATCCTATACGACAGGACATTTGGATGAAGAAAGGCAATGCTATGATGGAGATTGATGATTATGATGGAGCCATAGCCTGCTTTAGAATGGCGATATCCTGCTGTCAGGTTTCCGAGAAGATGAGGGTTCAAGGTAGCAATATCAATGAACAAAAAGCAAACGCCTGGCTAAAAATGGGGAATTGTTATTTTAATAAGGCAGACATAAATTCTTTGAACGAAAATGATGATAATAGCCGGATATTTGATTACAGAGCAGATGAAGATAAAGCAGTATCCTGCTATATGGAGGCTATTAAAGCCTTCAGAAATTCGAACTCTTCGCAAACGAATAGCCTATTATTATTGGATGCCTGGATGGGTTTGGGCAATACGTATATGGCATTAGGCAGATACGATAAAGCCATATTCTATTACAATTTAATTATCTCTCAATTTAGTGCAAGCATTTATAGCCCTTACATATTTGATGCCTGGCTGAATCAAGGAATATCCGAATTGAAAAAAGCCGATACCCTAAAAGGCGAAAAAAAGGATAAAGCGCTTCTCCGGGCGGAAATATGCTTCGCAAGATCTGCAGAGATCTCTAAACCTGATTGGAGGAGCCATTTCGGTCAGTGGATTGCTTTGCATTCCCTAAGTAAGGAACAGGAAGCTAGTGCCGCCTTCGACAAAGCCGTTGAACTGAAAGGGGGCACGCGGCTTCCTTCACTAAAGAGTCTGCTGGATTTTATTAGGAGTCTTTCCGCTCGTTTTGCAGGGGTTTTGGGTTATGTCTCTTGAAATAAAGCCGCAGGATTTGGCACATTCTTGCCAGAAGCCTGATGAAATTGATTTTCAGGGAGTAAAAAGCATCAGGCTTCGCAAGATATTGTATATGCTTCTCCCTCTCTGTCTGATAGCAGGGGCGGTTATTGGTGGCTTAGGGGAGGGATTCCATAGCTTTAAAATCACTTTCTATATTACCTTCACAGCAGCAACTATTTTCACATTATGGCTTTTTAAAAAGATGATGGATGATATTCCTTCAACCTTGATTATTCTATGGGGCAGGGGAATCCTGGCAAATAACCGTGCTCGTTCTAAGAGTTCCACTGGAGAGGAGTATTCAACCCAGGCTTCTTTCGAAGATTTTACAGGATTTATAAAGGAATTGGAAAGCTCTCTAAATAGCAAGAGATATCAGATTCTCTTCGGCCTTATCTTTTCAATTATCCTGCTCAGTGGATACGGATATGAATTTGGCTCTCAATTTCATGTTGTTGACAGAATCCTTCTACTAAATGCCGGAGGCCTGGAGACGTTTCTCGGTGGAGCATACATTTTTATAAATATTTATATTACTAACAGCTTAAACGATCCACTCAGTTCTTTCGTCGGCTTTATCATAGGGCCTTTGATAGGATTTTTCCTCGGGCTCGTCGCCTGGCGCATGATAGCGATTGGTTTGCAGATTTCAAAGTTGGACAGGAAATTTGACCTTGTTCCTCGACTTAAAGACCCGGATAAATGCGGCGGCCTGGAGCCATTGGGCAATTTGTGTCTGGACAATGCCAAGATATTGGGAGTATGGGGTGCGTTCCTAGTTCTATGGATAATAATTGGGCCTAACTATGCCAGCATTATTTGGTTTGTGCCATGTATCCAATACTTGCTGGCTCTGCCATTATTGCTGGCTTTGGTTAGCTTTTTTTATCCTCTCTGGGGGGTCCATTTAGCTATGTTAGAGAAGAAAGCAGAAATGGGAGCCAATCTTGACCAGATCGCCAGAATGATCAATGAATTAGCAAGAAAGAGACTGGATTCTGCTTGTCATTTAGATCATATTGGCGAAGAGGGCAAACACATATCAGGATGGGTTGATGATATGGATAAACTTCAAAACATTTATGAGGAAAGCGCAAAAATGCCTGTATGGCCTATCAATTATCAGATCCTCTTTAAGCTTCTCACTACTCAGGCTTTGCCTCTTTTAGGTTTAACGGGGCTGGGCGGTCCTGTCTTGGAGACAATCAAATCTATATTGAATATTTTTGGCCAATCTGGCGGGATGTGACGGTCAGTCATTCCTCTTTTTATCAATCTGTACTATTGTTTTTAAACTGCAATGTAAATGGTAACCGATGGGCATGCCCTGGGACACACCATTCGGGCACCCATGCATTCAAGGCTATTCTTTGCACCCTGCGAATACACCTGCGAAACCTCAGGCTCTCTGGCAGTTGCAGTCGCTGCAATGGATTCATCCCGCATCACCCTATTTCGTTCGCTCAAACGGCACTGCTTGGTTTACAGGCTATCGGTCCTTCCCATAAGTTTATATCCTACAAAAATTAATTATTATTTGAGTTATTAATATGAGCCCCATTTACCTTCTCTCAATCCTCCTGGAGGTGATTGTAGCTGCCCTGGGGGCGCTGCTGGCCATCCGCAATAAGAAGATGTACGGCTGGTGCATAGCCGTGACCTTTGCTCTCTACGTGATCTATGATCTGGCAGATCTCCTGCAATGGAATGTCTCTCAGGATACTCTGTACACCATTTTCTTCGTAGCCACACTCTCCATTCTCTGGGCGGTTTGGAACATCTTCCTGGAATCCTGATAAAATAGAGTCTGAGATTAGAATCTGAGATCGACGGTCATCCTTTTTTATATGGCGTGCCAGTAATAGAAGGATGATCTCCAGAGTTTACATCTCTCACAGCCCTGCAGAAGAAGAAAAAGCGCTCCGCCTCTCTTCCGCCCTATGGCGGGTGGGCCTGGAGAGCTACGTCGCTCTCTATAGCCAGTCCCCTGCCATCTCCTTGGCAGAGCGGGTCTCTTTTGGACTGCATAACTCTGAGTGCATGGTCGCCCTGCTCACCCACGAGGGCTGTGATTCTCCCGAAGTCTGCCAGGAGATCGGCCTGGCCAGGGGATTGGACCTGCTCATCATCCCTCTTCAAGAGGAAGGCGCAAAGCTTCCTTTCCTCATCGAGCACCTGCGGCCACTGGCCTTTCGGGAGGAGAATTATGACGATGCCATCGGCCTGCTCATCAAGACCCTGCGGGAGCTCTCCCGGCTGGAGTGGCTCAAGGTGACCTGCCCCAAATGCGGCGAGGAGATGACTCAGTACCTCACACCCCAGGAGGAGGTGGAGGACGCTCTGGCGAAGGGCTCATTCCTGGAGACGATCTGCAGCTACTGCCAGAACAGGATTCAGCTCGATCCGAGGACATTTGAGGCGAGGGACTGACCCCAAATTATTTGCATTCTATTTTATCGAAACCTTTACCTACCCCTGCGTCCACTCCACAATCATCAGGTGACCCCTATTGCAGTTACTCTTAATCCACTCTGATTTTATCGAGTTCGAGGCCAAAAAGCCCACGAAGATGGCGGAGGAAGTTGTTGACTCCGCCAAGAAAGGCCGGCTGGAAGAGGCCCTCTGCGCCTTCATAGCCGTGGAGAAGTTCGACGAAGACGACCCGGATGCGGTGGTGGCGGAAGCCAGAAAGCAGATCGCTGATGTTGCCGGCCAGGTAAAGGCCACCAAGATCATGCTCTACCCCTACGCGCACCTCAGCTCCCAGCTCTCCACGCCAGGTACAGCGGTAAGGATCCTCAAAGGATTGCAGGAGACGCTCACCACTGACTACGAGGTCATGCGCGCTCCATTCGGCTGGTACAAGGCCTTTACCATCAGCTGCAAGGGACACCCCCTCTCCGAGCTCTCCCGCTCTATCAGGCTCGGGGAAGGCGAGGTAGTCTCCGAGGCCCTCAAGTCCGAGGCCAAGGCGGTATCCTACTGGAAGGTTCTTGACACCGATGGCAGCCTGATTGATGCAGACAAGTTCGACTTCTCGGGGCACGAGAACCTGAAGAAGTTCGCCAACTACGAGATCTCCAAAGCCCGGGCGGTGGATCGAGTTCCACCCCACGTTGAGCTGATGAGGCGCTTGGAGCTTGTTGACTATGAACCAGGGTCCGATCCCGGAAATATGCGCTATTATCCCAAGGGCAGGCTCATCAAATCGCTGCTGGAAAACTATGTTCTGGACAGGGCTTCGGATATGGGGGCCATGGAGGTGGAGACGCCCATCATGTACGATATGGAGCATCCCACCCTCAAGAAATACCTGGACAGGTTCCCGGCCCGGCAGTATCAGATTGATTCCGATAAGAAGAAGCTCTTCCTGAGGTTCGCGGCCTGCTTCGGACAGTTCCTCATGGGCCATGACATGTCCATCTCCTACAAGGCCATGCCCCTCAAGATGTTCGAGATCACCCGCTACTCCTTCCGGCGCGAGCAGCGCGGTGAGCTGGTCGGCATCCGCCGGCTGAGAGCTTTCACCATGCCGGATATGCACACCCTGGCCCGCGATATGAAGTCCGCCATGGATGAGTTCAGAAAGCAGTATCTTGCCAGCATCTCCTTGCTGAAGGAGGTGGGAATCGACCTCGATGACTATGAGGTGGCCATCCGGTTCACCAAAGACTTCTACAATGAGAACCGGGAGTTCATAGAGGGCCTGGTGGGCATTGTAAGAAAGCCGGTGCTCATCGAGATGTGGGATGAGAGGTTCTTCTACTTCGTGCTCAAATTCGAGTTCAACTTCGTTGATACCATGGACAAGGCGAGCGCTCTTTCCACAGTGCAGATCGATGTGGAGAACGCGGAGCGCTACGACATCACCTACATCGATGAAGCTGGAGAGAGGCAGCGGCCCATTCTGCTGCACTGCTCGCCATCCGGAGCCATAGAGAGGGACATGTACGCCCTTCTGGAGAAAGCAGCCCGCCTGTCTGAGCAGGGAAAGCTTCCCATTTTGCAGACCTGGCTTTCGCCAACTCAGGTTAGAATCATACCGGTGGCGGAGAGGCATCAGGCCCGCGCCCAGGAGATCGCCTCAGAGCTGGGCTTCAGGACGGATATCGATGACCGGGATGAGACTGTCGGCAAGAAGATTCGCGATGCTGGCAGGGAATGGATACCCTACGTCGCGGTCATAGGCGACGAGGAGCTGGGGTCCGGCCAGCTATCCGTTACCATCCGCGCGCAGTCCACGCCGAAGTCTCCCGCCAAGGCAAAGATGACTGTGCAGGACCTGCGCAACAGGCTCACAGCCGAGACCGCTGGCAAACCATGGCGCAAGCTTCCCCTTCCCGTGAAGCTATCCGAGCGGCCCAAGTTTATTTAAATCAGGTAGAAAAAGCCGCATTATCATCTTGTGCGGCATTCGATCTTATTTTTTGAATTTCAAAATTTCAAATTTCAATTTCCAAATTCTTTATCCAATTGGCCGGTATTGAGAAAATAATAAAAATGCAAAAATTATGGTAGAGGCTCCGCCATTGGATGCCTATCCACTCCCGGCCCGCCCGGCACATAAAATATCTTACCCAGATCGCTGTAGTAGTTGCCCAGGGTGCCGTGATCCCAGCGGTTTTTCTGCCCCAGGTCGTAGGCATTGAGGCCATTATCGATCAGATGATTGGAGAAGAGCAGATTCCAGCCGGATGAGAACGATAGATAGATGCCGAATCCGTTCTTGATGGCGGTGTTATTCTGCACAGTGTTGTTGCTGCTGTGAGTAGCCAGGTGAAGTCCCTTCCCATTGAGAGTCAAATTGTTGTCCTGCAGGAGGTTGTCGTTGCTGTCATAGGCGAGATAGATTCCCTGGGAGTTGTCCAGCGCCAGGTTCTCTCGAATGGTATTTTCCCGTGAGCTGTCCAGATAGATTCCCGAGTCGCCGTTCTGCAGAACCTGATTTCCTTCTATCACATTGCCATTGCTGGAATCGGATAGACAGATCCCGTACCAATCGTTGTTAGTGATAAGGTTTTTTCGTAGAGTGTTCTTGCCAGAAGATCGCAGAGATAGGGATGCGTCGCCGTTGTTGCTCATAATATTATTCTCTATAATATTGTCCTGGCAATATGCTAGAAATATGCCGCAGTCGCCCTCTTCGTTGATGTAGTTGTCTCGGACGAGATTTCTCTCGATCCGATTTCCGCTGGATGAATAGAGGGCGATGCCGTTGGTATTGTTGTTTACATCATTTCTGGAGACGTTGTTAGACCGGGAATGGTCCAGCCGAATGCCGTCCAGGCAATCGCTTATGGTATTGTTTTCAATGAGATTGCCCTCGGAGGTGACGAAAATTCCGGTGTGGCGGATAGTCCTAATCTCAAATCCCGATATGCTTGCTCCACCTGCGGAAAGGAGCACAGCGCTGTTCATTGCGCCCCCGTCCAGAACCGGCTTGCTGCTGCCCAACAGGTTTATCGCCTTGCTGATATTCAGAGACTCTCTGTAAATTCCACTCTCAACGAATATGGTATCGCCTGAATTAGCCTCATCAATGGCCGCCTGAATGCTCTCTCCCGGCGAAACGGCAATTGTTGCCGCCAGGGTCGGTGATGAGAGAATGATCATCGCTGCTGCCAGCGCCG
>JAQVZT010000125.1 GCA_028708055.1 Methanothrix sp. | reverse complement strand
AATCATTCTGCGCCAGTATATTCGTGCTGGAAAAAGCGAAAAATAAAAACACCAGCATTAAACTAGCAAAACATCTTCTGGCTGTAGGATTATTCATAAATTTCTTTAATAGCATGATTAATTTATAGCTTTTTCGCCTTTCTCCGGCACTTGCATGGCATCGATTGTCTTCAGGACTCCACAGTCATAACTTTTCATAAATATCTTTATATATTAGTTCTCCCTGTAAGGGGGGCTTCATGAAGATCGGCCTGAATGGACATTTTTCCATTCATCCAGTCTTCCAAGAGGGATTAAGAAATGAGATCAATTCAAGGCCTGCTGCAAGGAGATGTCACTTCCGTCTCCAGCAAGCTGACTCCAGAGGTGGCAGGGTCCACCGTCTGCTCGGTCAGCGGAGCAGATGCCCATGTGTTGACGGTAATAGATTCTCCAGATAAAAGACGTTCTGTTTTAGTGCAACGTAGTAAATAAATTTTGATGAGATTAGAATACTATCATAGCGCAACAGGCTATCATAGTGTTAAACTGCATATTTAATAATGTAAATTAACAAGGCTAAAAAAAGGTGTTACTGATGCTAACAGAGCTTGCTTATGTAGCTTTCCTGATGGTGGCGATCCTGTCTCTGGCAGCGCCGACCGGAAGGTATATTGCCAGAGTATTTAGCGGCGAAGAAACATGGCTCTCTCCATTGATTCGGCCTATTGAGTTGTGGCTATACAGGATAACAGGAATTGATGAGACCAAAGAGATGTCCTGGAAGACATATTCTCTGTCAGTGGTGATCATCAACATTCTCGGAATACTGGCCCTCTTTTTGCTCCAGGAGTTGCAGGGCTTTTTGCCCCTGAACCCTCAGGGCCTGGGGGCAGTTCCCTGGGATACTGCTCTGAACACTGCCATCTCCTTTGCAACCAACACCAACTGGCAATCCTATAGCGGCGAGCAGACGATGAGCTACCTGACCCAGATGCTGGGACTGACTGTTCAGAACTTCCTTTCCGCTGCCGTCGGATTGGCTGCGGCCATGGCGGTCATCAGGGGCTTCATCCGCAAGGATGTCAATGAGATTGGCAACTTCTGGGCGGACCTCACCAGGTCAATCCTTTACCTTCTCCTGCCTCTGGCGATCCTCTGGGCACTCTTATTTGCTTCCCAGGGAGTCGTCCAGACGCTGGGCCCTTATGTCATCGCCCACGGTCTTGAGGGCACGGAGCAGACGATCGCCGTCGGGCCGGTAGCCTCGCAGGAGGCCATCAAGTTCCTGGGAACCAACGGAGGCGGCTTTTTTAATAGCAACTCCGCCCACCCGTTTGAAAATCCAACTCCCATAACGGATTTCCTCCAGGTGCTGGGAATGCTGCTCATCCCTGCCTCTCTGCCCTTTGCCTTTGGATCGATGATCAAGAACCAACGACAAGGTCGAGCCATATTCGCATCGATGCTGCTCCTCTACCTCATGGGCCTGGGGGCAGGCCTCTGGGCGGAGACAGCCGGAAGTCCGTTTATGGAAAACGCCGGAGTTTCCGGCGGAATGAACATGGAGGGCAAAGAGACCCGGTTCGGCATAGTTCCGTCTCTTGTATTCGCCCAGTCCACTACAGTCACATCCTGCGGAGGCGTAGATAGCATGCACGACAGCCTGATGCCGCTATCCGGACTGGTCCTGCTCTTCAATATGGCTATCGGCGAGGTGATCTTCGGCGGCGTGGGAGTCGGACTGATTGGCATCTTCTTCTATGCCATAATGACCATGTTCCTGGCCGGATTGATGGTGGGAAGAACTCCGGAACTATTTGGCAAAAAGCTCGAGCCCTTTGAAATGATCATGGCCGTCGTAGGCCTGCTTGCCCCGTCTGTGGCATTGCTCACACTGGCCGCCATCGCCATATCTCTGCCTCAGGGCCTCTCCAGCCTGAACAATGCAGGGCCGCACGGACTATCGGAGATTCTCTATGCATTTGCTTCCGCCTGCGGCAATAACGGCTCGGCCTTTGCTGGCCTGAATGCCGGAACGGTCTTCTATAACCTGACAACCGCTCTGGGAATGCTGGTGGGACGATTCTCAACCATTCTTCCCGCTCTGGTCCTGGCAGGATCTCTGGCAAGAAAGAGAATCGTTCCGGCCAGCTCTGCCACTCTGCCGACAGAAGGCTCTCTCTTTGTAATCATGCTTGCTGGCACAGTCATAATCGTGGGCGCTCTGACCTTCTTTCCGGTGTTTGTGCTCGGTCCGATACTGGAGCATCTGCTCATGCGGTCAGGAATGACGTTTTGAGGTCTATTAGAGGAATATTTGAGATCTATTTGAGGTTTAAATATGAAGACCGATAAATCAAATCTCTGGCAGTCGGACCTGATGCAACAGGCAGCCATCGGCTCAGTAGGAAAGCTCGATCCCCGGAAGCTGTGGAGAAATCCGGTAATGCTTGCCGTGGAGATTGGCGCCATACTGACGACGCTTATCACTGCCACCGATATCTTCCATGGTAAGGCCTATTCCTTCGATGCCCAGATCGGCATCTGGCTCTGGTTTACCATATTGTTCGCCTGCTTTGCAGAAGCACTGGCCGAGGGCCGAGGTAGAGCTCAGGCCGAGACGCTCCGCCATGCCAGAAGCGAGGCTGCCGCCAACCGTCTTCTTCCTGATGGGAGGACAGAAGAGGTCCCGGCTCTTTCGCTCTGCAAGGGAGATCGCGTGCTGGTGGCCGATGGCGAGACGATTCCCAGCGACGGAGAGATCGTTGAAGGCGTCGCCCTGGTCGATGAATCTGCCATCACCGGAGAATCTGCACCCGTGGTCCGTGAGGCAGGCGGAAGCCTTTGCGGTGTTACAGGAGGCACGCGCATCCTCTCCGGAAAGGTCACAATCCTCATCACTGCCGGTCCTGGCGAGACCTTCCTGGACCAGATGATAGGAATGGTCGAGAACGCAAAACGCCAGAAGACTCCGAACGAGCAGGCTCTGGAGATCTTGCTCATGGGGCTTACTGCTCTCTTTATCGTAGTAGTGGTTAGCCTGGACGCATTTGCAGGCTACATGGGCCTGGGAATATCCATTACCGTCCTGGTGGCCCTTCTGGTTTGCCTGATGCCGACAACTATCGGGGGCCTCTTGCCCGCTATCGGCATCGCCGGAATGGACAGGCTCCTCTCTCATAACGTCATTGCGCTGAGCGGCAGAGCAGTCGAGGCTTCCGGAGACGTGGATGTGGTGCTGATGGATAAGACCGGCACCATTACTCTCGGAAACAGAATGGCAACCGAGTTCATCCCGGCAGAGGACGGAAAGATTAAGGAGCTCGCTGATGCCGCCATGCTCTCCTCTCTGGCCGATGAAACTCCAGAAGGCCGGAGCATAGTCGACCTGGCCAAAGGGGAGCTGGGAGTTCGGGGCAGAGATATTCGAGCCCCGGATGGCTCGTCCTTCATACCATTCAGTGCCGAAACAAGGATGAGCGGAATTGACTGGAGCGGCCGTGAGATACGAAAAGGCGCTCATGATGCCATTTTGGAATATGTCAAGAATCGAGGCGGGAGTATGCCTGAGGGCATCCGCGCCGCGGTGGACAGCATTGCCAGAGATGGCGGTACACCCCTGGTGGTTGCCGAGGGCAGCCGCGTTCTCGGGGCGGTGCGGCTCAAGGACGTGCTCAAAGAGAACATCAAGGAGCGGCTCTCCCATCTGCGCATGGTCGGCATTCGATCTGTGATGATCACCGGAGACAATCCGACCACCGCCGCCGCCATAGCAGCCGAGGCGGGAATAGACGACTTTATAGGTCAGGCTCGCCCCGAGGCCAAATTGGAGGCCATCCGCAAATATCAGAGGGAAGGTCATCTTGTGGCCATGATAGGGGACGGAACCAACGATGCACCGGCCCTAGCCCAGGCAGATGTGGCCGTAGCCATGAACGCCGGTACTCAGGCGGCGAGGGAAGCAGCAAACATGGTTGACCTGGACTCGAATCCCGCAAAGCTCCTGGACATCGTTGAGATCGGCAAGCAGATCCTCATTACCAGAGGGGCCCTGACCACATTTAGCGTAGCCAACGATGTCTCCAAATATTTCGCCATCATTCCGGCCATATTTGCCGCAGGCTATCCGGTGCTGGGCATTCTAAACGTCATGCAGTTGGCTACACCCACAAGCGCGGTTCTGTCGGCGATCATCTTCAACGCGGTCATCATTCCGTTGCTGATTCCTCTCGCTCTGAAGGGCGTCAGGTACCAGCCGACTACCTCCGCCCAGCTCCTTCGCCGCAACCTGCTGATCTACGGCCTGGGAGGACTGATAGTGCCGTTCATCGGCATCAAGCTGATAGATATGATGATAGTAATTTTGCATCTGGAGTGAGGAGCCATGAAAGATGTTATGAAAGAAATAAAGCCGGCAGCATTGCTGTTCCTGGCATTTTCCATTATCACAGGAATAATCTATCCACTCCTTATAACCGGAATAGTCCAGACTGCCATTCCTGGACAGGCTGATGGAAGCCTGATCACAGTTGACGGAAAGGTCATTGGCTCGGCGCTCATCGGCCAGAACTTCACGGAAGCGGCCTACTTCCACAGCAGGCCTTCCGCAGCAAGCTATGCCGCCAATGGATCTGCTGCCAGCAATCTCGCTCCCAGCAGCTCCCGTCTCATGGAACAAGTGCACCGCAGAGCAGAGCAGGTCAGAGCAGAGAACAATCTATCGCAGGATGCATCGGTCCCTGCGGATCTGGTCCAGGCTTCCGCCAGCGGCCTGGACCCGCACATCAGCATGCAGGGTGCCATGTTGCAGGTGCCGAGGATCGCCCGGGCCAGAGACCTTCCTGAATCTGAGGTGAAGCTCCTGGTCTACCAGAATCTTGAGCCCGCTCAGTTCGGAATATTGGGCCAGGAGAGAATTAATGTCCTCAAGCTCAACCTGGCGCTGGATGATTTGACGAAAAAGAGGTGATGAAATGCCAGAAAAGCCTCGTCCCGATCCCGACCACCTCCTGCGCCGTCTTCAGCAAAAGGAGAAAAAAGCAGAGAGAAAGGCAGGCAAGCTCAAGATATTCGTGGGCTTTGCCGCAGGAGTAGGCAAAACTTACCAGATGATGGAAGAGGCGCAGTCCCTTAAGAGAGATGGCGCGGATGTCATTATTGCTCTAGTGGAGACTCACGGGCGGCATGAGACCAAATTGCTCCTGGAAGGCCAGGAAATTATTCCCCGTCTCAGGATTGAACATGGGGGCATAATCCTGGAGGAGATGGATCTGGACGGCGTGCTGGCCCGCCGCCCTGCCATTGCTCTGGTGGACGAGCTGGCCCATACCAATGCTCCAGGCACCCGTCATGCCAAACGATACCAGGACGTGGAAGAGCTTCTGGCTGCGGGGATCAGCGTCTATACGACCTTGAATATCCAGCACGCGGAGAGCCTGAATGATATCGTCTATCAGATCACTGGAGTCCGGGTTCGGGAGACCGTGCCGGATAGGATTCTGGAGATGGCAGACGAGCTGGAGATAGTCGACCTACCACCAGAGGATCTGCTGGCACGCTTTAATGAAGGCAAGGTCTACATTCCTCTTAAGGCCGAGCAGGCAATGCGTCGCTTCTTTCGAAAGGGAAATCTCCTGGGATTGCGGGAGATGGCCCTGCGATACGCTGCCCGGAAGGTGGACGACGACATGCGCTCCTACATGGACCGGCATGGCATTATCGGTCCATGGCCGGCAGGTTCCAGGCTCATGGTCTGCATTAGCGACAACTCCCTATCCGAGAGACTGGTGCGCATAGGCCAGCGCATGGCTGCTGATTTAAATGCCGAATGGTTTGCGGTCTACGTGGAATCTCCTTCCGACAGGCAATCGTCCAGGAGGGCTCAAGGCCAGCTGGCGCGCAACATGCGCCTTGCGGAAGATCTGGGCGCAAAGGTGCAGATCCTCAGCGGGCAGGCAATTGCAGATGAGCTGCTTGCCTTCGCCAGGGCGCAGAACATAACGCTGATGGTTGTCGGCCTGCCGCGCCGCAGGCTATGGAATCGATGGCTCAGGACCTCAGCCGTTAACGAGATCATCAGTGAGAGCGGGCCGATTCATGTGCTGGTCATTGGAAGCATGGAATCTGAGAGCAAAGAAAAAGAGGTGCCAGCGCCGGATGAGGTGATGAGCTGGAGGCCATACTACGGCTGCCTGGCAAGCGTGGCAGCGATGACCGCATTTTGCTGGATATTGCATCCCTGGCTTGGTCTGATCAACACCGCCATGATGCTGCTCCTGCCGGTAGTCTACAGCGGAATAACCTGGGGCAGGCGCGCGGGACTTGTGGCTTCGATATCAGCCGTAGTGGCTCTGGATTTTTTCTTTGTCCCGCCCCAATTTACCCTGGCTGTAGAAGACCTGCGCTATTTGCCCATGTTCCTCGTTTTCGTCATTGTGGGAATAGCAACCAGCTTCGTAACCGATCTGGTCAGATGGCAGGGAGAGAATGCCCGCCAGAGGGAGAGGTTCGTCTCCGCCCTCTATGCCTTCAGCAGGGAGTTGATGGCAGCCGAAGATCAGGATTCGCTCCTGCGCTATTCTGCTAAGGAGATCTCCGAAGCCTTCCAGTGCGAGGTGATGATACTGCTGCCAGATGAAAACGGAACTCTGGAGGTTCGCGCTCAGATGGGTGAACACATAATCTTCGATGAACGCAGGTTTGGAGTGGCTACCTGGGTCTTTGAGCATGGCCAGCCAGCTGGACGGGGAACAGAGACCCTCTCCTCTGCATCGCTCTTCTATCTGCCTTTGCATGCCAAGGAGGTCACAGTCGGGGTTATGGGAGTGAGCCTGGGTGAGTCCGGAAGGCTTCTCTCACCGGAACAGCGCCGATTGCTGGAGTCTTTTGCCAGCATCATTGCCCTTAGCCTGGGGCGCACTGCGACTGCTCCCACGGTCAACTCCCCGGCGTTGAATCGATCATCTTAAAAATGAAACAGAATAAGTAACTGGCCATGTCGGCATGCAAGAAGAGGCAGACAAAAGAGACCAGCATTGAGGTCTCCCTGGAGACTGAAGGTAAGGGTGCAGTCCAGATTGACACGCAAATACCGCTTCTCAATGAGATCCTCTCCGCTCTGGCCAGGGGCGCGGGATTTGATCTGACCGTCACCGCCCGGGGCGATCTGGAGACCGGCGACCACCACACCACAGAAGACGCCGCCATCACTCTTGGCAGCGCCATTTCCCAGGAGATCACGACCGGGATCGGCAGCTCAACCGTCCCCTCCGGCCAGGCGCTGGCCACGGCGGCGGTGCGCTTCGGCGAGCCGGGCTACCGGGGGAATTTCGCTTTGCAGTCTCACTCTCTGGGCGGGATGGACCTGGAGAATTTCGGCCACTACCTGCGCGCCCTGGCCTACAACGCCCGGTTCAACCTCATAATATCTGCAGAAGTAGGCGACGACAT
>JAQVZT010000124.1 GCA_028708055.1 Methanothrix sp. | reverse complement strand
CCCACTACCTCCGGGCCGGAGCGCTCCCCCTTGCGGTCCAGGAAGAGGGCATCGAGGCCAGCCTGCAGAGGAGACTCGTAATCGTAATTGTAATGGTCGCCGATATGCAGAACCTCGAAAGGCTTTACGCCCATATGAGCGCAGACTGTGCCGTAGATTAGAGGCGATTTCTTTACCTCCCGGAAATCGGAGGTAGCGGAAAAGATCTCCCTGAAGTAGTCCGACATGCCTTCCAGCTCAAAGTCGAGAAACTCGCGAGCCGCGTTCGAGGTCACTACCAGATCATAGCTCTCGGATAGCTGATCCAGCACCTCCAGAACCTCGGGGAAGAACTCGATCTCGTCTTCGTATATTTGCAGGAGTTCATCTTTGCCCACCTTCAGCCCGAACTTATCTATCCAGTAGAGCAGGTCATACCACTCCATATGGTCGCTGCCAATCTTCATGTACTCGCCGATGACGTGACTTTTGGCAGCAAGATAGTCCATGCCGGTCTTTTCGGAATAGAGCATGGGTATGCCTTCCATCCAAACTTTATCCACGAATCTGGTTGTAACCAGGGTTCCATCCATGTCCAGGGATATGACGCTAATCATTCAATTCTCCGGTTGAAGAGATCTTGGTTGCGCTTTGGGTTATTATTTCTTTTGGGTCAGATACAGGGTTTTCCTTTCGATGATGGTAACAGAATCTGTCTTTTTTTTGCGACAGCCACAAAGCTTATATTCGTCATATGTCGTAATACGTATCATGCATTAATCAGGTCGATAAGATCGATTATTTCAGGTGGGGAAAGCGGTCTATGGTCGCGGTTGATCAACTGCGATGGCCCTCGGCGTTTGCCGAAGCAAGGAGAGTGATTTCATGAAATGGAGCTGCAAGTTAGCGAAAGCTGGATTTGTTACCTTGTTAATGACCATGGTAATGCTATGTGTTTCTGTCCAGGCATCGGAGAACACCGCTGATTACTGGCTGAAAATGGGACAAGAACTAAGCAAAAACGATTCTGATGAACAGGCCCTTAAAGCCTACGAAAAGGCCATCCAAATTGATCCAGAGAATGCCATTTCTTGGATCAATAAAGCCAATGTGCTTTGCCGGCTAAACAAAACTTATGAATGCAATCAGTCCTATAGCAAGGCTTTGGAGATCATTGACAAAACCCTAACAATCCATCCCCAAAACTCAACCCTGTGGGCTGAGAAGGGATTGTTGCTGCACAACGTAGGTGCACCCCAGGAGGCAGTAAAAGCATTTTCCAATGCCACTCGTATCAATCCAGAAGATGAGATGTCCTGGAAGATGATGGGGGTCCTCCTTGCCAGTGAGCTGCACAGGTACGATGAAGCTGCAGAGGCTTTCGACGGTGCCCTGCAAATAAATCAAAATGATGCAATTGTCTGGAACTTGAAGGGCGATGCGTTGAAGGCCATAGGTTGCCAGGCTGAGGCGGATGCGGTCTATGCCAGAGCCATGGAGCTTGGGAATGGATCTTTCCGAATCCCACAGGAGTTTCTGATTATCAGCAATATTACCGCCACGGGAAAAGACAGGTTCATCGAGCTTAGAACCGGCAGTAACTCGGCTCAGAACTTCAGCAATTGGAGCCTGTCGGATGGCGAGAATCACTCCATTACCATCCCGATATATGCGATTGAGCCCGGAAAGAGGCTCCGACTCCACTTTGGTCCCGGACTGTCAAATGCGACTGATATTTTTCTTAACGCCGGATTCACGCTGAACGAGATCAATGGCAACCTGACGTTGAAGGATCAGACCGGGAAACATGAGATGTTCATCGCCTACTGGGAATGGGTGCCTGAGAAGAGCCCCAACAGAGAAAACACTGCCGATTACTGGGCAAAAAAGGCTAATGATCTCATTTTAAACGGTTCAACTGATGACGCCATTTCGGCATACGATCGAGCCCTGCAAATTGATCCCTCAAATGATACCATATGGACCCGCAAAGCCCTGGAGCTCGCCATCTCCGGCAGAGATAATGAGTCGCTCCAGGCTTCTGAAAAGGCGCTTGGCATTTTGGATGAAAGATTGAAGGTGAATCCGCAGGATGCCGAGGCCTGGATGAGGAAGGGACGGGCTTTGAGCAACTTGGGCCAGCAGAATGAGTCCAACCAGGCCCACGAGATGGCGGTGCAGATCTTCAATAAGAGCATCCAGAAGGACCCGAGAAACTCCAGTCTCTGGAGGAGCATGGCTGAGTCACTCATGAATCTGGGCCGATGGGATGAGGCCTTGCAGGCACTGAATAGAGTAACGGAGATAGATCCCAAGAACCTGGACGCCTGGGAGAGAAAAGGCGAATTTCTCACATTATTGAGCAGGAACGACGAGTCCCTGGAAGCCTTTAACAAGTCATTAGAGCTGATTGCGCAAAACGACACCAAAGAGAGATCTTTGGTTTGGATGGCCAAGGCTCAGTCGCTCTCCTACGCGGATCGGAAAGAAGAGAGCCTGACAGCTCTGAACGAGGTTACAGAGCTCTATCCCAGCTATGTAGTGGCCTGGAAGAGCAAAGGCTATATTCTGGCAGATCTGGGCAGGCCGAATGAATCTCTGGATGCCTACGAAGAGGCCATCAGGATCGATCCCACTGATTCCCAGAGCTGGAGCGAGAAAGGCTCGCAACTCGTCCAATTGAAGAGATATAACGAATCCCTGCTTGCCTTCGAGCGCTCCTTGGATCTCACAGCAGAGTCCGAACACAAAGAGCGTGCGGCGACATGGCTGAGCATTGGGGATTCCCTCAATATGACAGGCCGAACGGAGGAAGCCATGATCGCCTTCCGAACGGCACTGAATGAATCAGAAGATGCTATCCAAAGCGATGGCAACGATACGAGGCTCCTGGAGCTGAAAGGCAGAGCGCTTCTCAAGATGGGCAGGTACGAGCAGGCCCTAAAAGCATTTGAGCAGGCCATTGCCGCTACATCTCCAGGTTCGCTTAGTGCTCCGACGATTTGGATAGGCAAGGGTGATGCGCTGCAGGCACAAGGGAAAAGTCAGGATGCTCTAGATGCTTACAATCATGCCATCGATCTCAGCCCTATCTATCCTGACGCCTGGGCGGGGAGGGGAGAGGTCCAAAAATCCCAGGGCCAGGTTACAGAAGCCAGCGCTTCGTTCTATGTAGCCAGGAAGCTGGGATATAAGGAGTGATCCGAAAGATGCTTGTATCCCCGGCCCTTCAATAATGGCATGCGCAATTTCATCGTCGTCGGCCACAAGGCCACTACCACCCCGAACTTCTCTCTGGAAGACATCCCCGGAACCTCCGGCCGGCTGGACATCCTCTGCCGGGCAGTCACCGCCTCTTTCGTCCTGTCGCACGGCATTCGAAAGGATGTCTGTGTCTACCTGGTCCTCCTGGGCGGCGAGACAGCCAAGACCATTCAGCTTCGTGGAGAGACTTTGCGCCACCTCAACCCGGACGAGCGCACCACTGCCGCTCTGCTCAAAAAGGCGCTGGCTGTTCCCGCAGCAGCAGGGTGGACGATGTCCACATCCGGAATTTTCGTTCGCACGGGCGGCTTTGCCGAGCTGCTGGCCGACCTGAAAGATGCAAGGCTGATCTACCTGCGTGAGGACGGTGCAGATGTTCGACAGATTTCTGCGGAAGCTGAGAAAGCAGGCACAACAGGTGCCACCCCCTCAGGATCTGCGGTCTTCATCCTAGGGGATCATACCGGAATGACGGCTGAAGAGGAGGCGCTGCTGGAGCAGGCCGGGGCAAAGGTCGTCTCCCTGGGGCCGACAAGTCTGCACGCCGACCACTGCATTGTGCTACTGAACTGGCTTTGCGATACCAAGGTATTTATGCCAGAATGAGGATAATATTATCATAATGAATGGAAGAAATTGCTGCATCCGATCTAAAAGCCCGATACTCGCAGTGATATTGAACCTGCTCATTGCCGGTCTGGGGCATGTCTATCTGGGGTACACAAAACGAGGAATAGTCCTGTTCCTTTTATCCGGATTCATAGCGGTCATCAGCTCAGGATTGGGCTGGATCGTGGGAGTGCTCCTCTGCTCATACGATGCCTGGCAGCTTGCCAATAACCGGCCTGCACCATTCGATTTCCTGGAGAGGTATCTCTGAGATTCAGCAGATTGATCCTCGCTGCAAATCATTGCAGTTATAAGCCTTGATAAGGTATTTTGATGACCGCGACCAGGCAAGCTGTGTTCTTCCCAGAGTATAATAATCGCCCTGCTTTAAAACCGGTAAACGTAGCATCAGTGCCCCAGCGGAGCCCCTTTCGCTATCCCGGTGGAAAGACCTGGTTCGTTCCTACCTTCAGAGAATGGATGAGTCACATGCATCCTAAGCCTGAGATGCTTATTGAACCATTTGCAGGCGGAGGGATAATCAGCCTGACCGCATTATTTGAAAAATATGTCGATCGTGTGGTCATGGTTGAACTTGATGAAGATGTCGCCGCAGTCTGGCAATCAGTCATATCGGGCAATGGCCCGTGGCTGGCAGATCGCATCCTGTACTTCAAGCTGTCCCGCGAATCTCTGCTCTCAGAACTCTCCAAACCGGCAGCGGATATTAAAGAAAGGGCTTTTCAAACCATCCTGAAAAATCGCACCTATCACGGAGGCGTGCTTGCCAAAGGGTCCGGCCTCATCAAGTATGGGGAGAATGGAAAAGGCATAGGATCTAGATGGTACCCTCGAACACTTGCAGATAGGATCTTGAATCTGGAAAAAATCTCCGGCAAAGTCGACTTTCGATTGGATGACGGCATAAGGGTTTTAAGAGAATTCTCCAACCGAAGCGATGCAGTATTCTTCATCGATCCTCCGTATACAGCAGGAGGAAAGAACGCGGGTAGAAGGCTCTACAAGTACTGCGACATAGATCACGAGGAGTTGTTTGCAGCCTGTGAGACGTTGCGAGGCGACTTTCTGATCACCTATGATAATGCCGATGAGGTAAAAGAGCTGGCCAGGAGGCATGGATTTTCCATGCGACTGGTTTCCATGTAGAATACTCATCATGCGAAAATGCAGGAACTGGTTATTGGTAGAGACCTCTCCTGGATGGATCAATTGCAAGCTCTAATAAACCAGAAGCTCGAATTCAAGGCCTGAAGAGTTCATTATGAGTGAAGACAATCTTGCTAATCCC
This sequence comes from Methanothrix sp., assembly GCA_028708055.1. GTDB lineage: Archaea > Halobacteriota > Methanosarcinia > Methanotrichales > Methanotrichaceae > Methanothrix. The sequence continues at coordinate 2,292 of JAQVZT010000124.1, read as the reverse complement.
GAAAATCCCCGAGAAAACATCCTGGACACCGCCAGGAAGATCATCGGCCTCGGCCCCATCTGCGACAGCTGCCTGGGCCGCCAGTTTGCCATGCTATCCACTGGCCTCACCAATGCTGATCGAGGCCGCTCCCTCAAGACAGTGCTGGCCATGCAGGCCGCCGCCAACGAGGACCGCGACCTTCTGGAAGAGCTGGCGCCGTCATTCCGGTCGGCGCGCCTAAAGCTGGGCCGCAAGGACGAAGAGGACGCCTGCTGCACCGTCTGCCTGGGCGAGATGGCTCCCGCAAATCTGGATGCTTGGGCGGGAAGAGCGGCGGCGGCCATCGCAGGCAGGGAGATCAGGACCCTGCTGGTTGGAACGAGGATGTCCGGCCTTCTAGCCGAGAACGAGGAGCTTCTCCTCGCCGACGGCGGCAGCACCCATGCCGAGCCCATGAAGTCGGAGCTGAATCGCGAGGTGGGAAAGAGGCTCTCCGCGCTGACTGGAAAGACGGTCGACCTGAAGAGCCCGGATGTGGTGGTCCACCTCAATCTGGAGAAGAGCGAAGCAGAGCTGCAGGTTGCCTCCATCTTCATCCGGGGACGCTACAGAAAGCTCATCCGCGGCATTCCCCAGACGCGCTGGCCCTGTCGCGAGTGTCACGGCCGGGGCTGCCCGCGCTGTAATGGCACAGGCAAAATGTATCAGGAGTCCGTCGACGAGCTGATCCGGCCTGCGGTAATGGAAGCCTTCGCAGCCGAAGACACCGTCTTTCACGGTGCCGGTCGCGAGGATATCGACGCCCGCATGCTGGGCACCGGCCGCCCCTTCATCGCAGAGGCGGTGCGGCCCTTCATCAGGACCGCCGACCTGGCGGCGCTCGAGGCGGAGATCAACCGTCGTGCGGCAGGCAAATTGGAGGTTTTAGGGCTTGCGCAAGCTGATTGCGCAATGGTTGAGAAGATCAAAGAGGCCAAATTTGAGAAGACCTATTCCGCTCTGGTCAGGCTGGGTGCAGATGTTCCGGAAGAAAAGCTTAAATCCGTCCTGAAAGAATTGGAAGGGCCGATCGATCAGCGTACGCCAACTCGTGTCTCTCACCGAAGAGCTGATAAGGTCAGGATGAGGAGAGTGCATGGCGCTGATTTGCTGGAGGTTACGGGCAATTACGCCCGCATAGAGATAAGAGGGGACAGCGGTTTATATATCAAGGAGTTGATCTCCGGAGACGGAGGCAGGACCCGCCCGAACCTCGCCGAAATCCTCAAAGTCGACGCGATCGTCGAAGAATTAGATGTAATAGATGTAGGTGGAGAATCAGATGGCACATCATCACGGAATGAGAAAGAAGTCCAGGGGCAAGCTGAGCAGGCCAATCAGGTCCAAGGGCAAGTCCTCGGTGGTCAGAGCAATTCAGGAGTTTGAGACTGGGACAATGGTCCATGTAATTATTGACCCCAGCGTGCACAAGGGTATGCCTCATCCAAGATTCCAGGGAAAGACGGGCGAGGTTGTAGGAACAAGAGGAAGAGCCTTTGTCCTGAAGGTCAATGACGGCAACGCAAGCAAAACATTGATCACATTACCAGAACATCTTATAGCACAAAAATAGATGATTGTCAAAAGCATATTGCAGGAGGAGATCCTGACCCTGGCGGAGGTCAAGGAGATCCTGGACCAGATCCGGCTGAATCGTGCCGATGAAGAGGAACTGGGTTACGAACTGCGCCGGGCTATCAGACATGCTGAGCTATTCAGCAAAGGCACGGCAGAAGAGAGCCGGGCGATGGTAGCGGAGCTCATGAAGCTGGAAAAGATGAACAGGACGATTGCCATTAAGATCGCAGACATCAGGCCCGTCACCAAGGATGAGCTCAGGGCGATCTATGCCAAGGAACGATTCACTTTAAGCGAAGAAGAGCTCGATAGCATTTTAGAGATCGCATTCAGGGGGTAAAGGCAGATGCCTGAGGGGAGACCGCCGAAGAGAGAAGAGGTAGCTAGGATTCTCGATTACCTCCCCTATGGACGCGGTCAGGACTCCAGAGGTTACCAGAAGCAGCCACTCATCCAGGCCGTTGGTGAAGCCAACTTCGTCCTCATGGAGATGACTCCCAAAGAAGGGGCTGTACCTACAGCGGGGACTCGGGTTTATATCGGCAGTGGAAGCCGGGATATCATTGATCATGTCAACCGCAGAATCGAATATGCTGAGCTTTCCAATAATGCCAAACTTGAGCTCACCTACCAGATTGTGAACATAATCATGGATAACGAGGCCCGGTTCATCCGCTACTTCAATGAGGCCGG
>JAQVZT010000123.1 GCA_028708055.1 Methanothrix sp. | reverse complement strand
TCTATATCCATGGCTCTGTGTCCCTCCTACAAGTTTCGGCGAACTTGGGGATACAGGGCTAATTATTAAATCCAATGAAGAAATATCTTGCTGTCAGTATGGCTATAGCAAGCGTAATCTCGTCATAGGACACTACTACTATTTTACATCAAAATTGGCACGCTACCGACCATAATGAGTGAGGTTTCGATTCTCTTTATTAATCTGACCTGCGACTATCCCAACACTACGCTCGAATTTATGATTTCTTGTCTGATTTACCCACCAGTATTGCACCATCAAGGTCCTCCTTTCTCTATATTTTATATCCCTTATGTTAAAGCTGGTGGCAATTCTGGAAATGAGGACGCGGGTAAGGAGCGGGGCGAAAGTGATGGAATAAAGAGAAAAATGAGCCTATTTAAAGGCTCAACACATGCCATGCGACATATACTGCATCTAATAATAAGTGAAGGATGGCAAGATCCAATTCACTCATACTCTTTTGCCTCCTTTGGTCTTGGTACAGGCAGAACTGCCGGCCTGCCTATCCATATCTGAAAAAACGTGGCCGGATTGAAACAGAGAAATCGGAATCGCAGATCCAGGCCGGGATACGATTATAATAGTGGTCGCACCTTCCATTCCTTGGACTGATCTCCCCATGTCCGACCCCGACTCCCTCTCCCGCGCCCACCAGCTCCTCGCCTCCGGCCAGCTCGATAAGGGCATAGAGCTGCTGCACCGTTGCCTCCAGCTCGCTCCCGGACACTCCCACGCCTGCGTGGCCCTGGGGATCGCCTACCTGAAGAAGGGCGACCTGCCGCAAGCCAAGAAGTTCTCCATGCAGGCCTTGGCCGCCGACCCCAGGAATCCCGTGGCCCTAAAGATCTTGGGCGCGATCCTTGGCCATGAGGGCGGTGGTAGCAGGGCTTCTGATAATAGGCGACCTCCGGGACCTCGACTGCCACCACAGTTCCTCCCTCGATCTTCTCTACAGAGAAGCTGGGGCGCAGGTGCGGCTCCATCTAGGCGGCCAGGCCGCTGAGGTCCTCCTGAAGCCTGCGGGGATTGCCAACGCCCGCGGCCTTGAAGCCAGCATCTTCGTCCAGGCCGAAGAGCAGTATGCCGCCTCCGGCGCGGTTGGCGAAAGCAGAAAGGGGCTTGAAGAGGTCGGCGGGGTGCGTTGTGGGCGGCCTTGGCTTCCACGCCCTCGATCTCTTCATGGCGGCGGCGGAGTTCGGCGATGAGGCGGAGGATTGAGACGCGGTCCATCTTGAAGATCTCTGAGCAGCAGCTTATTGTGGCAGACGAAGGGAAGACTATACAAAATTCAATGAATGAACCCAAGTCTCGATCAATACATTTAAGATTTTAATGCCACAATAAAAGCGTAAGTACTTCAACATCCACAAAAGTCGTAGCTATCCTGCCATGATAGCTTAGGGAAGCGGTTCGATGGATAATACCCCTGAAAAGCTCCTTGAAGGCCTCATGAAACCGCAGGCAGAAGCGGTCATTCATAGAGGTAGCCCACTCTTGATTGTCGCAGGCCCGGGATCTGGCAAGACTGAAGTTTTGTCAAGACGGGTAGCTCATCTGATTCTATCAGGAGATGCCACTCCTGAGAACATGCTGGTGACAACCTTCACCAACAAGGCCGCTCTGGAGTTGAAGGATCGCATCCAGCAAAAGCTCCCAGAAGTAAACGTGGAGTTAATGCAGGTCTCCACAATTCACTCTTTCTGCGCAGAAATCCTGCGTCAGTATCCGAGAAGCATTTCTGGCAATTCCAGAATCCTCGATGAGATGGAGCAGTTCTCGTTCGTATATGCCAATCGGAAGGCTTTGGGCCTGGATGATATCGTCAAGGGACAACCCCACCAATTCTTCCGAGGAGTAATTCATGCTTTCAACCTGGCAACAGAGGAGATGATAGAACCTCCGAAGCTTGAGGCATGGTGTGACGAGAACTCTGCCTGTTGCTGTCTCGATGAAGCCGACCTCTGGAAGGAACGAGCAGTCGTGTTCGAAGCGTATTCTCGTTATCTTGACCTTCTGAAAGAGGAAGGTCTGATGGACTTTGCCCTCCTGCAACGTTATGCGTTGGATCTCCTGCAGGACAATTCCATCGTGGCAGCTTGCAGAGAACGGTACAAGGAGATTCTTGTCGATGAATACCAGGATACAAATGCTGCTCAGGACAAATTGCTATCTCTTATTGCGGGCGACGGAGGACATCTAACCGTTGTTGGAGATGACGATCAAAGCATATACCGTTTCCGCGGTGCCACGGTGAAGAATATCGGCTCATTCCGCAAGAGATATCCCCACTCAAGGGAGATTAAGCTTGAACATAACTTTAGAAGCTTGATTCCTATTGTCAAGAACTCCTTACAGGTCATAGTTAACAATCCTGCCCGCATACCTAAAGATCTCAAAGCAATCCGTGTGGGCAAAACTGACGTCCTTATGGTCTACGAACACACGACGACCGAGGAAGCCAATGCAGTAGTAGACTTGATTAAAAGCCTTCATCAGGCTGGCACGATTGCCAGCTATGGAGATGTCGCATTTCTCCTCAGGAGCGTAAAATCAGCGGCAGGAGCCTACGTTAATGCACTTTATGAAGCTGATATTCCTTGTCAGGTAACAGGAGACGGTAGCTTTTTTGAAAGAGGAGATATCTCTGGCATCTACGAGCTTCTCATATTCCTGGGAGCTTCAAAACTCTGGGGAGATCGTTTTATTCGTCATCCTCTGGTGGGGCTTGGAGACAAAACGCGGCATGCGCTTCAGGAATTCAAGGACGATCTTCTGAGCATGGCAACCGACGAAGGGCTGAAGTCGATCGGAATTGAGGACAAAAACGACCGCAGAAAGCTTCTAGGCCTTCTTGAACTCAAACAGAAAGTGCAGAACAAGAAGCACAGCTCTTTGCTGGAAATCTATTACCGGCTGCTGGCCGTCACTGGGTGCGTATCCCGTTTCGAGCAGGAAAGAGATCAGGTTGCTCTCCTCAATCTTGGGCAGATGAGCAACATCGTGGCTTCCTGGGATGAATACGGAAGGACCAGGAACCATTATCCCTTCCTCCAATACCTCAAGATCTTAAAAGAAGGCGGAATGGATCCGGTTTCCATTCCGCCAGATGAAGCGATTCAGATCATGACCATTCACCAGGCCAAAGGCCTGGAGTTTCCTGTAGTGATTATAGGCTCGGCCATGAACGGCAGGCTGCCCATAAGCAGGCGAAAGGATCCTTATGAGATACCTTATGATTTTCGAGCCAGCGGCAAACCGGAAGTTGAAGATCCCCATATGGTAGATGAAAGGAAGCTCTTTTACGTGGCTGCTACCAGGGCGCGAGACCTATTGCTCGTGGGCACCGCAGATGTAGTTAATAAGCGCGGAGGAGGCCCCAGCCCCTTTGTCAAGGAGATGTTTGGTGAGGATCTCTCGAGCGCATCCGATCTCACCAATGCTTATGTAGAAAAAGTGATGAGCAAGGCGAAGGGCCGAAGCGGGCCCAGGCCAAGACACAGCTTCAGCCAACTCGCTTACTTTCTGCAATGCCCCATGCGTTACAAGCTTGCGGTGGTTTATGGCTTCAGGACTCCGTGGCTGGATCCAATAGGATACGGAGCCAATGTTCACAGGGCTCTAGAGGAGATCCATAGGAGGGCGGCAGATGATATAATACCCTCTAAGAAAGACGTGGCAACTATAGTCAGCCAGACATGGGTTTCGAACCGTCGCACCAAGCCGGAGCGAGAAGAGCAGTTTAAGAACGCTGCAATAAAACAGCTCGGCAGATATGTAGAGGAGCACAAAGATAGCCTCTCTGCGACTCTTAGAGCCGAAACCAGTTTTTCTTTTGCTCTGCAAGATCAAGTGATGCTGGGCAAGATAGATCTTCTGAGAAGAGAGATAAATGATGGCATAGATATTGTGGACTTTAAGACCTCAAAGGCCGATCAACTGAAAAAAGAAGGAATCGACCTTCAGTTGGATCTTTATGCCCTGGGTGCTGAGGAGAGCTTGGGCCTCAAAGTGGAAAAGACTACGGTTCACTTCTTAGGAGATGGAATGGTCTTCTCATCACCTTGGTCATCAGACCGAAAGAGAGAGGCAACATCCAGGCTGGCCGATGTCCTGAATAAAATAGAAAATGGAGAGTTCCTGCCAAATTACACATACTGCTCCGCTTGTGAAGAGTTTAGAGAGATCTGTCCATTTGCTAAGAAATAGAGGGATTATATTTGAATTCATTTGATAAATTACTTGAGAAGCAAATATCTGCCTATGAAGGCCGCCATGATGACTTGATATACCAGGCACCAGAGCTTTACCGGCTCTTGACAAAGATGCTTGATGATCCTACATTGCCTATTCGATTAAGGCCAATCGTAATCTCTGCTATTGCTTATTTCATCTTGCCCAACGATATTATCCCAGAGGAGCTACATGGCCCCTATGGCTATGTAGATGACATCTTTCTTTCGGCATTCATCGCAGATAAAGTTAGAAATGAAATAGGTTCTGGTGAAATCCTCACAGACAACTGGGATGGAGAGGCAGACATTCTACCTCTGATTGAAGAGATTCTATTGAAGGAAGAGGAATTGATAGGAGATCAGAAGAAAAGAATTCTGGAGTATATAGGCTATGAGTACCTAGCCCTTTGCTGCAAGAATACGGCCATATGCTGACGGTTTAGATTAAAACAGGAAAGCAGGTAGCGATAGATATGCCAACGCCTTATCGCCTGAGGACTATCAAGCAGATTCATAAATCGCCTCCAGCACCTCCTTCCCTGTTGAGCATTCTCCCCCCAGCCCGCCCGGATCTCTGCCGTGCGACGCCCTCGCCCCGCGCAGCCCGTCGCCGCTCCCGAAGCCATGCCCGGATGTTCGCCAGATCCACTCCCCGCTAGCAGGCCGCCCTCGCCCAGGCTTCCTTCCAGTAGCTACTTTAAGACATGTGGTCTTTAATTAGGATCACATTTATATAGATATTTGATCTAATTTAAAGATAATGCCTCTCAGCCAGAACGACATCCGAGCGCTTGTTCTCATCACCGGATCAAAAGAGACAGTGAGCCCCGGCGCCCTCCAGGCAGAGCTGGGGATTCGCAGAGAGACCGTCTCCCGGCTCATAACTCACCTAGTGGAGATAGGGCTGGCGGAGCGGAGAGGGCGCGAGGTCGCCCTGGCCGGCACGCCCCCGTCCGAGGCCTTCAAGAAGCTCTACTTCAGCCACCGGGCCTCTCCTCTGCATAAGATCCTCTCCCTCAGACGAATGGAGCTGCTCGCCAGGCTGGACCGGACCCCAAAGAGCCTGGAGACCCTGGCCCTGGAGACAGACATTCCTGCTGATACCCTATACGGCTACCTGAAAAGCTTCCTCTGGGTGGGCGTGGTCAGCCGATCGAGGCATGGCAAAGCCTATCTCTTCTCTTTCAACTACACCTTCTGGCCAGAACTCAAAGAGTTCGTGACCTCACTTCAGGAGTACCAGGTGCTGCGCCTCGTGCCCAGATCGGCCCTGCTCATCAAGAGCTACGAGAATAGCGTCCTCTTCAAGAGCCTGAGGCCACAGGATGCCACTTTCACCTCCTTTTCCGCCTACGAGGATTACGGGATAGAGCTGATGCTGAGGGATTACTACTACACCCTGCCCAAGAGAGAGCTGTCCATCCAGGAGGTTTTCATCCACTCCCTGGACTCGGCATGGGAGTTCTCCCAGAAGCTTTTTTGCGTGCTGTTCTATCTGAAGAACAGAGATAAATTGAAGGCTATCGATCATCCCATGATGAAGGATCTGAAAACAGTGCTGCAGGGCGAGAAGATCAAGGGCTATCCAACCCTGGAAGACATCGAGGACAGGACGGATCTCTATGATATCAAATTCTGACAAGATCTCCCGGAAAGAGGAGATTAACGAGCTTTTCGAGCAGCTCGGCCAGGTTCTGGAACATAAGATCGAGGCCCTGCTTATTCCATAAGTCCCGAAACCCGCTCCCTGGCCTGCTCGGTCGCCGCAGGGTCCCGCTCGAAGGAGAGTTTCAGGATATCTCCCTCCCTGCACCCATCCGGGAGCTGGGAAAGGAGGAGATTGAGCTTGAACTCGCCCATATCCCCCAGCAAGAGGACCGCCAGTTCTCCCTTGACCCGATCGATAACGGCTATCATCTACATCACCTCACGGCGGATGGCATATCCCTCAGGGCACGTACCCTCTTGCCCGGGCGTCTGCTGAGCTAGAGAAAGTCACCAAGTTTGCAGGCTTGATCTTTTTCGCAGCAGTGCAGCTCGGGTAATGGTACTTATCCGACTTGGATGATCCCACGAAAGGCCCCTGCGAAACCGTGGCGGCAGTTGTGGAGGCTGTAGCCGTGGCAGGCCATGCGGGCTGCGGAGGCCGTGGCTTTAGGTGGTATCTGTGAAACTTGCGTTGAAGAACTTATGGGTAAATTGCTAGATACTCGTAAATTGGATCAAAGTTAAAAAAGACCACGAGAATCGCGAAACTTGCGTTTGCATCTTTGCTAACTATAGCGTTCTCTCCGATCTTTGTCCCAGGACAATCTACACCTTTCGATTTCATAAATTCAAATGCGTCGCCTGTGTCATATGCGCCATACATTAACCCTTCCTTAATTTTCACATCTTTCAATAAAGGGCGCAAAACCTCGCTATCCGAGGTGTTTTCTTCTGTAACTTCCATAGATTATAATCTCTTTGATTCAACATCCACTGCCACATGAACTTTAAGCCATCCTCGCCACTGTTTTCCGTGTTTCTCGCGCATCCAGTCTCCTCTATTTGTTACATTTATCCCGGATGAATCAACTGCAGTAACAGCATCGTTATCCTGGATCTCTATTCCAAGATTCTGCTTAGAGATTCGCTTATGGAGCGTAGTATAATCTGCAGCCACTAATCCTAGTTCATAAATCGAGAGCCGTCCAATGAATCCTTCAAGTTGACGATATGGCAATCTAAGGAAAGAATATATTATTGATGCGAAATTTATAAAAGTGTTAGGATATTTGTATGGGGCACCTGTTTTCTTTCTATTCATTCTCTTAGCTCCAAACTCCAATTCCTCACACATCTCAAATCGAGATAGAATTCCCCTCTTCGAACAAGCTTGGCGTTATATTCTGGCCAGTCTCTGTTATCAAAATATGTCATGATTAATATTTATATTTAAACTAATTAAGCTTAATCGACACGGCACTTATTGCCAGTTGAGCGTCGCCGAGGTAGCGCAGATTTTAACTAGTATCATCCAATATTTATTTACAATGAGACTGTCAAGCTGGGAACTGCGTCTAGGGTTAGAACTAATACTTATATCTTTAATCATATATACATTAGATTACATCTTGATACGCGATATCTCAGAGATAGAACGCAGCATAATGGATTCTCTTGGATTTCTTCCTTTAAGCGTCCTCCTTGTGACAATTATTCTAAACCAGATGATTGCCA
>JAQVZT010000122.1 GCA_028708055.1 Methanothrix sp. | reverse complement strand
GAGGAACAAAAAAATAGTGATTTCTCTTTTATTTTTTCCGTTTAGTTGTTAAAGAGAACAAGAATATTCTGCGAGAGCATCTGCCCTGCTGCATCCTTGTTCGGCACCCCTGTGCCATTGGATATTACGAGGCTTCCGCTTTCTACAGGATATGACCAGACCTGATAGATTCCGAAATTGCTGTTGACATTCCTGGTCAGGAACTGGCTGTTCCTCTCTGTGGCAGTAAGAACGGGAGCGGCGGCATTCGCGGCAAAGCTTGAAGCCTTGAACAGCTGCGGCGTGTCAAACTTCAGAGGGAAGGTGTTCATCCAGATGTCCATGTTGGAAGATGTGCTTTTAATGCTATTGTTTTCCTTGGATGCGATGTAGTTGCCCCAGTAATTCTGGACATTGGGTTCAAAGGTTGAGCTGAGGGGTGAATTGAAGAACGCAAGCTGAGTGTTGCTGTAACCCTCACCCATGCCTATGATCTGAGCACCAGCCACGCCCAAGAAGCAGGTTAATGCTAGTAGTACGACAATTGCCTTCATATTAATACATCCGTTTTTATTCAGTTGCTATCCTACCCTGGAAATTTGTCCCAACCTATTTATTCCTTATTGGTAAAGGACGAGCTTATGCCGGACCGCTTCGAGATACTGCACAAAGATCTGGCCGGAAGGATTGGCCGGCTATCTACATTGCACGGCACAGTAGAGACTCCTGTACTCATGCCGGTGGTCAATCCCCATCTGCCACTCATCCCACCAGGAGAGCTGCAAAAGATGGGCGCGGATATGATTATCACCAACAGCTACATTATTCACCAGGACCCGGCCCTCAATGCCCAGGCGATGGAGCGCGGGCTGCATGACCTCCTGGGATTTTCCAGGCCGATCATGACCGATTCCGGCGCCTTCCAGCTCTCTGTTTACGGCGATATCGATGTCTCGCCTCTGGAGATACTGGAATTTCAGTTCGCCATAAAATCGGACATATCCGTTCCCCTGGATATTCCGACGCCGCCGGATGTCAGCAGGGATCGAGCAGAGGCGGAATTGAAGATCACAGAGGAGCGGCTGGTGCAGGCTGCATCCCTGGAAAGGGAGGGGCTTCTTGCCTGTCCCATCCAGGGCTCGACCTACGCTGATCTGAGGGAGCGCGCTGGCCGGTTTGCGGCGGAGCTGCCCTTCGATGTTTATCCTGTGGGTGGCGTGGTTCCTCTCATGGAGGCTTACCGCTATCGCGATCTGGTAGACGTTGTTGTGGCCGCCAAGAAGGGTCTGGGCTCAGGCAGGCCGGTGCATCTCTTCGGAGCCGGGCACCCCATGATCTTTGCCCTCGCTACCGCTATGGGCTGCGATCTATTCGACTCAGCGGCATATGCTCTCTACGCAAGGCAGGACAGGTATCTTACAGTTCACGGCACTGGAAAGCTGGCGGATATGAGCTACCTTCCCTGCTCCTGTCCGGTCTGCGAGAAGCATACCCTGAAGGAGCTGATAAGCAGCCCTGAGAAGACCCGGCTTTTAGCCAGGCATAACCTCTACGTCTCTCTCGCTGAGATGAGACAGGTCAAGGAGAGCATTCGCGAGGGATCGCTCTGGGACCTGCTGGAGACACGCTGCCGATCGCACCCCCGGATGCTCGACGGCCTGAGAAGGCTTGCCCGGCAAGGCCAGTGGCTGGAGAGGCTGGACTCTGCCGGAAAGTCCACGTTCTTCTGCACCAGCGCAGAGGCAGCGCTGCGCCCGGAGGTCATGCGCCACGCCAGGAAGATCGACCGGATCTCTCTACAGGGCGAGGTCCTTATCACCGACGATCCGCAGGTGGACACGACCGGGTACGACCGGGTGCTTTACTTCAAGCCACCCTTCGGGCCATACCCGGCGGAGCTGGCAGAGACCTATCCCTTCAATGCCGAGGTGCCTGAGGAGGCAGACGGGGCGGCTATCGAGCAGGCTGTGAGTATTGCAAAGGAGCTGATGAGAGCCAATCCAGGGGCGAGGTTTAGCTTCAGGATGAAGAGAGAAGGGATGGAGGAAAGGCTGAGGAGCAAGTGAGACGGACACAGACCAAAAGGGGCAGAAGATAATGCGACATTAATGGCCGCGGCAGAAAGGCCATTCCATCTCCGGAGGCATGGACTGCTCGTCTATACCTTTTTCTCATCTGCCCAATGTTTTTTCGTTGGAGCTTGACTTTGACTATGACGACGGTCCTAGCGCTGTAATCCGTCCTCCCTGCAAAATTTTATATCGTATTATTATGATAATTATGTCGGATAATAGAGGACCCCTGCCATGTCCGACATTGCCCCGCCCGATGCGTCCAGGAAGAGGATCACCATCATCAAGGCCGGTCGTCACTGGGCATTCAAGCATTTCTTTGAGGACAGGGGCATCTTCCAGGAACTGGCCGACTACTATGATAGAGATGGCTATCGCTTCGTTCTCAGAACTCCGGGCGAGAGGATACTTGTGCAGAAGCTTCTGGAGAGGAGAGGCTTTGAAGTTACGCTGGCGGAGAGCACTCGAGGCTACGCGGTCAAGCTCAGCCGTCAGAGCCGATATTCTGCTCTGCTCAGGGACTCTCTGGCCATGATCGAGACAGACCTGTGGAGGATATTTCTCATGAAGGACCGGGAGGCGGCCCAGCAGGCACTGCGATTGGGTGCAAAGATGATAGAGGTGGATGTGCAGTTTAAGGTCTAGTGATTCAGCTCCGCTGGGGCGGCACCACCCGGCGGATGCAAACGCTGGCCAGCAATGAGAAGGCTCCCAGATAGAGGAAGACCAGGAAGAAGTTGTCTCCAGTCACATCCAGCAGGTATCCGGAAAGGGTCGGACCCAGCGGCCCGGCAACGAATCCGTATGCGGCAAAGGTCAGACCGAAGATGGCCCCGAAATGCTCCAGGCCGAAGCAGTCTGCCACCAGCGGCGCTGAGACCGAGAAGAGGGTGCCGAAGGAAAATCCCACCACCGCCGCCAGCAAAGCGCAGACCCACAGAGAGCGGGCCCAGGGAAGAAGAAAGTAAGCGCAAGCAGCTGCCAGGAAGGCCAGGCTCATGACCGGATTTCTTCCGAACCGGTCGGAGAGTATGCCGCTACATAGCCGGCTCATCCCATTGGTCAGATTGAAGGCGGTCAGAATGAGGATGGCCGAGGACAGCGAGAAGCCCAGGAAGAGGCCGTATTCCGAGGCCAGCAGCGTCATGGAGACTCCTGCCGCTCCAGCAAGGGTCCAGGTGGCCCAGAGCAGCCAGAAGCTTCTCGTGTGCAGGCTCTCCGACACGGTAAACGACTTTTCCGAAATTATCTGCGGCCCCGGTCTTGCCGCGGAGCCAGCCCGCCTGGCAGAGGCGGCATCTTCCCATGCCTCTGGGGCCCGGGCAAAATAGGCACCCAGAAGGCCGATAGCAAGGGTGAGCGCCGCCAGATAGAGGTTCATCCTTTGGTAGCCGAAGACGGAGAGCATCTCTGCGAAGAGGGGCGACATGATGGCAGCAGAAAGGCCGAAGACCATGCTCACCAGACCTGCCACCAGCCCTCTTCTCTTCGGATAGCACCACTGCACAAGCGTCAGGGCAGGAACATAGACGAAGCTGGAGGCCAGGCCATTGATGAAGGCCCATGCATAAACGACGTAGATCGTGCCGGCCTCTGAGACGACCAGCGAGGCAAAGGCGGTGAGGACGATGCCCAGGACGATCATGCGCCGCAATCCCCAGCGCTCCTGCCAGCGGCCCACTAAGAACATGAAAGCGCCCACAGCGGCGAGCATGAAAAAGATGGTGAGACCCGTGGCGGCGCGACCGACATGAAACATCTCCTGCCAGATGGACGCCATTACGCCGGGAAAGCCAAAGGTGAGGGCGCCCGGAAAGAAAATGGCGACGCAAGCGCCGAGGACGGCTAATTGGGCATCTCTATCACTGTCTCCAGCCAAATCAGATCAATCTCCATGAGGCAAGCTAGCATGGGACGTACATCTGGCTTTCGCTCACGTCAATAGATGTCTTGGAGCAATAAAGAAGCGATTGAGCTATTGAGTTAATGCATTATTGATTCGACATTTGACTAAAGCGAAATCGTCAAATAGTAATACACTCAAGCGAAAATTGGGTTTCCGAGACTGCATTCCACAGAAAATGTTCCAGAGATTCGGGAGTGCGCTACAGGGTCTCAGCATTATGAATCTAACAGGAGATCGCCGGGCGCATTCAGTTCGGACCCGGGAGAGAATAGAGATGAAATTCCACAGGTTACTGCTCAGCATAACGGTTATCGCCTTCTTTCTGGCACAATCAAATGCAAAGCCAATTGATCCCCTCGATCCAGGCCGCCTGGGCGAATCGATGTCCATTCCCCAGTCTCAGGAATCCGCCAGCGTGAATGTAACCGGGCCGTGGTCCTTTGATCTCCTGGGAAAACCAGCTGAAAAGATGAAGCTTTACCTGACCCAGAACGAAGACTCAATTTCCGGCAGCGGGATCATAACCCAGGGAATGGAAAGCAAAAAAGCCACCGCCAGCGGCTGCATATCCGGGGATCGGATGAGCCTGAATGTGACGCCTGAAGGGTCCTTTGATCGGTATGGGCTCAATCTATCATTCTCCTCGCTGGCAGGTGGAACCTACACGGCCTGCCTGGCCGATGGAAGCTGCCGGTCCGGAAAGGCGACGTTCACCGCCTTCGCAAATATCCTCCAGGATAAGGCTTCCTATGAGGATGAGACTGTCTAGGATGACAATTCCGAAAGCATGATGTCATAATGGCACAAAGAGAATCTCTGATGGAAAAGCCCTGACGGAAAAGCTCTGGCAGCAATCGAAAAAAGCTGATGGTGCTGCCAGCTGCTGCCAGCCACAAAAAGAAGCGGCCTGGTCGACGCATATCACGCTCTCCGCATAGCTATTTTTTCGCCCGCAGCTCCCCCAGCGCCTTCTCCCCCCGGCTGCGCCTCCTGGCCAGCCTCTCTTCTCCCGCGGCTATCTTCTCCAACCTATCCCGAACCATTCGCTCCGTCTCAGCTGGCGCTGGCCCACCCGTATTTGCCCGCAGGGCGACATTGCTCTTTGGATCCAGTGACCGTGCCAGGTCCGCTTCAGAAAAGCCGCGCTCGCTGGCCCTGAATCCGGCCAGCTCCAGAGCGATACCGTCCAGCTCAGCTAGGCTCGGCCTAATGCCAGAGGCAGCAATGCGGCCCACGATGCTGTGCGCCGTTCGGAATGGCATTCCGGTGATGCGCACCAGCGAATCGGCAATCTCCGTAGCAGTAGAAAAGCCGGCACCAGAACTCGACTCCAGCCGGGGCAGGTTGAACCGGAGCGATGACACACAGCCATCCAGGATGCGGACTGTGCTTCTCGCCCAATCCAGGCCGCGCCAGAGGTGAGGCGTAACCTCCTGCAAATCTCGATTGTAGCTCATGGGCAGGCCCTTGCAGATGGAAAGCGCAGCCATGAGGCTTCCCAGAACCGAGCCGGTCTTGCCCCTGGCCAGTTCCGCCGTATCAGGATTCTTCTTCTGTGGCATGATGGAGCTTGTGGAGGCATAGAGGTTATCCAACTCGAGGTAAGCAAACTCCGAGGTGGACCAGAGAACCAGCTCCTCAGCGAGGCGGCTGGCATTGACCATCAAGATGGATAGGCCCGCCAGGACCTCCAGGATGAAATCCCGGCTGGAAACGGCATCCATGCTATTTTCTACCAGGCCGTCAAATCCGAGAAGCTGGGCCGTCCTCTGCCGGTCGATCTTAAAGCCGGTGGAAGCAAAGGCAGCCGCACCAAGAGGACTCAGATTGACCCGGCTGTAGGCATCCTCTGCCCTGGACAGGTCTCGAGCGAAGGCATCGGCATGGGCCAGGAGATGATGAGCAAGCGTCGTGGGCTGAGCATGCTGGGTGTGAGTGAACCCGGGAATGACCGTCTCGGTATGCTCTTTCGCCAGCCGGACCAGCGTGCTCTGCAGGGAGAGCAGTTCCTGCAAGAGATCCAGCATCTCCGAGCGCAGAGCCAGACGGATGCATGTGGCAACCTCATCATTCCTGGACCGTCCGGTATGCATCCTGCCTCCCTCCGGTCCTACGCGCGCCAGAACATAAGCCTCGATGGCCTCATGAACATCCTCGCCCGCGCCCAGAGACTGCGGCCCTTCTTTCATGAGATCGTCCAGAGCGGAAAAAATTTTGCTGCATACCTCCGCCGGGACCAGACCCTGCTCCCTGAGCATGGCCAGGTGGGCTCTGTCCACCTGCAGATCTGCCTGGAAGATGCGCCCGTCCGCCTCCCGGCTGGAGAGATAGTCCAGGACATCCTGCCGGCTTTCACCAAGACGTTGATCGCGAAACATAGTAGCTCAATCAGGTTGTGTAGTTGGCATTGACATTCACATACTCATGGGTCAAATCGCAGCCAAAGCCGCATGCTGAAGCGCTGCCCTGGGCGAGGTCGATATTGATGACAATGCTCTCTCCCTGCATAATCTCCTTGGCCTGATCCAGAACCCCATCCACGATTCGTCCATTTTCCACCAGGGAGACGCTGCTGACCGTCCCATCGGGCCTCTTTCCTTCCAGGCCTAAAGTGACCTTAGCCGGGTCCATCTCCGCTCCGGAATACCCCACTGCGCAGATGATGCGCCCCCAGTTGGGATCGGCACCGTAGACCGCGGTCTTGACAAGGCTGCTCCTGGAGACCGCTTTGGCTGCCAGGCGGGCGTCTTTGATGCTACGCGCGCCGCTAACGCGGGTCTCAAAATATTTGCTGGCACCCTCGCCATCCCTCGCCATCTTGCGAGCCAGCTCTATGCAGACATACCTCAAGGCAGCGCGGAAATCCTCCTCTTTGGCATGGACTTTTCCTGTCGAGGTGAGGAGCACAGTGTCATTGGTGCTTGTGTCCCCGTCCACGGTGAGCATATTGAAGCTGTCCTGAACGGCATCGGCTAGGCATTCGTGCAGCTTTCCCGCAGGAAAATCAGCGTCCGTGTAAAGGAAACAGAGCATGGTGGCCACATTCGGCTCGATCATTCCCGCCCCTTTGACGATTCCTGCCACCCTCAGCCCCTCATGCTCCACGGCGATCTCTTTTACCCTGGTGTCTGTGGTCATGATGGCCCGCACCGCATCCGTACTGGCCTGCTCGCTGCTGCGCAGATTCACCTTGGCCTGATCAAATAGCCGGGTGATGAGGGGCAGGTCCATGTACCTGCCTATGACCCCGGTGGAGCCCACGCCAATCTTCTTCTCATCCGTTCCCAGAAACCCGGCCAGAAGACCGGCCATAGCTGCCGCATCATCAAGCCCACGAGGGCCGGTATAGGCATTGGCGCAGCCGCTGTTGGCTATGATGCCGTCCAGATGGCCTGCTGACCCTGCCAGATTCCGGGCGGTGGTCTCCAGAGGAGCTGCTCTTACCCTGTTAGTGGTGAACATCCCGGCAGCCGCTCCGGAGGCGGCAATGATAGCCAGGCCGTACTTTCCCTGGCGCACTCCCG
>JAQVZT010000121.1 GCA_028708055.1 Methanothrix sp. | reverse complement strand
AAATTGCGCGATCGATCGCCCCATACCCTCTCCGGTGGAGAGAAGAAGAAGGTCAGCATTGCCTCCGTCCTTGCCAATAATCCCGATGTGCTCCTGCTCGATGAGCCGTCGGCAGGCCTCGACCCGCGAACGCAGTTATGGCTCGTTGAGCTTCTCCAGGACCTGGGCCATGCCGGAAAGACGGTGATAACTGCAACCCATGATCTGGAGATCATCGACCAGATCAGCAAAAGATCGATAGTCATGGGAGAGGACCACAACGTCAGAATGGACCGGGATTCCGAGAGCGTTCTCTCCGACTACGAGCTGCTTCTCTCCTCCAATCTGGTGCATGAGCATACTCATCTGCACGGCAAATTGGTTCATGAGCATCTGCACGTCCATGGGAAGGACCACAAGGATCATGAGCATGCAGTCAATGGAAAAGAGCACCATCGCCATAATGAATAAATGCGAAATAGCCATTTATTGAAACTATGCGCCTTCCTGTTCATGGCCTGCAAACGCTGCTCCTTTTTCTGCCTGTAGCACTGCTTGCTCATTTTGCCGGCATTGATGAGACCTTCGTCTTTGCCGCATCCGCTCTGGCGATCATCCCCCTGGCAAAGACCCTCGGGGAGGCGACTGAGGTGGTGGCAGAGAAGACCGGCCCGCGGATAGGCGGGCTTCTCAATGCCACATTTGGAAACGCCGCCGAGCTGATCATCACCCTTGCCGCCATCAGGGCCGGGCAGATGCAGCTTGTGCTGGCCTCCATCACCGGATCGATTCTGGGCAACCTTCTCCTGGTGCTGGGCTTTGCGATGCTCTTTGGCGGTCTTAAGAACGGAAGGCAGGTGTTCGACCGCAGACAGGTCGATACCGATGCCACCATGACCGTTCTGGCCCTGATTTCCATGAGCGTGCCCTCAATATTCAGCCTTTACATCCCCAACGCCGGGCTCGTTGAAGGGCTGAGTCTGGCTTCAGCCGGAGCCATGCTGATTCTTTATATGCTCTTTATTCTCTACACTCTGAGAAGCTGCGCCTCAGAAGAATGCACTCCCGTAACGGCTAGAGATGCCCTGCCGGTGCACTCCTGGAGCACATCAAAGGCATCAGCCATCATGGGCCTGTCCATGATAGGCATCGCCCTGATGAGCGAGCTGTTAGTCGCATCGGTTGAGGCGGTTACAGCCACCCTGGGGCTAACCCCTTTTTTCGTGGGAATAATAATCGTGCCAATAATCGGCAATGTGGCTGAGCATCTGGTCGCAGTCCAAGCCGCGCGCCAGAACAAGATGGACCTCAGCCTCTCAATCTCCCTGGGCTCAAGCCTACAGATCGCGCTCTTTGTGATGCCGGTACTGGTCTTCGTCTCGCTGCTCCTGAGCAGCCCTCTTACGCTGCAGTTTAATCTGCTGGAGCTTATCGCTCTCACCGCGGCCTCAATGATCTCTGCTCTGGTATCCCTCGATGGAGAGTCCAACTGGCTGGAGGGGGCCATGCTGCTGGCTGTGTACGGCATTCTGGGAATAGCGTTCTTTTTCCTGCCACTCAAACTTTGAAGATCTTTACGGGATAAATTTATTAGGTTAAACGAACAAATTGATAATGATTAATAATGCAAGGTTTTGGTGAACCCAATGCCAATAAATAAATCCTGTCATTTGCCAGGCGAGCTATTCATCGGCGGGATGAGAATCATAATAATCGATCCCCATAACCATATCCTTCCATATTGGTTCAGGGAATATTTGGCAAACCGGAACCGTCTGGTAGTGGTGCGCATTGATGCCCATCATGACATGTTCCATTATAACCCGGCCCTGCCGGCTAGAGAAGGAAGAGATGCATTTGAATACGTATCCAGGCTAATGCCTTACTTGCAAGGCTACTGCCAGGAAAAGGTCAATGAGGGCAATTTTACCACTCCTGCCTTTCACTGCGGCATAATAGCCGCGCTCTATCATTTTCGCCCCAGAGATAATAGAATGGATGCCTATGGGAGAGTTTCGGGATCTGATTCAATTGGCGAGCCAACAACGACGGAAAGAAGAGGCAACCCAAGGGAAAGCAAAGGAAAAAGGATAATTTGGGATGAGAACACCACCAGACTGCAAGGCAGGAGCGCCAAGACCTTTCCCGTTCCCGAAAAGATTGGCATGAATGACTTTTGCAGAGATATGCAGGATTGCATTCTTCCTATTGCAGTAGGATTTGACCTGGATGGTCTTTTCGAAAACAGTGACAAAGGTTCAAGTTCGCCTGATGAGATAATAAATGATAGACTGGAAAGAGTTCGAAGAATACTGCTGAGTGTGGCAAGGCCCCAATTTATATGCCTGGCTCGATCCCAGACGCCCAGATCCTACATTCCAGCAGAGATCGTTGATCGGGCACAGGAGTCGGCGCTGAATCTGATCCGGAAGGTTTTCGCCTGAGGTATTTTCTCTATTAAAAAAGAAATGATTAAGGCAGCAGAACTGCTGCTGCCTGAATTGCCCAGTTGATGAATGCATCTGGGAAGACGCCTATCCAGACCACTGCCACGAGGGTCAGAACCAGGGCGACCATGTATCCCTTCTGCTCAGCGATCTTTGGACCGGCTGGCTCTTTGAGATACATATAGCTGATGATCCTCAGGTAGTACACCAGCGACAGAGCGCTGTTGAGGATGGCGATCATCGCCAGCCAGGCAAGGCCGGAGTAAATGGCCGAGCTGAATAGGACGAACTTGCCAATGTATCCTGCCGTGGGAGGAATGCCTGCCAGCGCAAACATGAAGATGAGCATGCAAAACGCTGTTACGGGCGCTCTCTTGGCGAGTCCGGCGTAATTGGATATATCGTCCGGATCAGTCTCACTGGCACTGGACACCATGCTTGATACCTGAGCGGTTCCAATGAAGGCACCAGTCTTCATCAGAGCATGTCCCAGGATGAGAAGCAGGGCGCCGGCGATGCCCAGCTGATCTGCTGGCACCAGTCCGAGGTTGAGCACATTGACTGGCTGAGCTCCGAAAGCTGCTCCTACCACTACAAAGCCAATGGCGATGTAGCCGGCCTGAGCTATGGAGGAGTATGCCAGTATGCGCCGCACATTGTTTTGCCAGCAGGCGGCAAGGTTGCCCAGGGTCATGGTCAGAGCGGAAAGGATGGCGAAAGCCATGTACCACTCCATTCGCAGGGCGATCAGAGCTATGATTATTACCCTGAAAGCGGCCACAAAGCCCATCTTCTTGGAGCCTGCCGCGAGCAGAGCCGAAACCAGGGCAGGAGAGCCCTCATAGGTATCGGGAGCCCACATATGGAAGGGCACCAGTGCCATCTTGAAGCCGAATCCCACTATGACGAAGAGCAGAGCAACCAGCGTCGCCGGACCGAAGTTTGCCAGCGATGCGGCAGCGATATCTGCCAGGCGAGTGGACCCGACCATGCCATAGAGCAGCGAGAAGCCGAAGAGCATGAACGCAGAGGCAACCGACCCGAAGATGAAATACTTCATAGCTGCTTCCAGGTTCTTCTTGCTCTTATCGAAAGCTGCCAGGGCATAGGTGGACAGGCTTGCCAGCTCGAAGCCCACGAACAGGGTGACGATATCAATTGAGCTTGATACCACCATCATGCCAACGGTCGCAAAGAGCAGCAAGGCATAGTACTCATCAGCCCCTTTTCCGGTGTACTTTGACAGAGAGGCGATTACTACCAGCAACGATACAATCAGGAAGACGACCTTGAAGAACTGAGACAGGGCATCTACTGATATGGTATCAAAGAAGAACAATGCTGGCTTTAGTGTCAGATTGGAGGCCACGAGGCCCAATGCTGCTACCAGCCCAGCGGCGCTCAGGTATCCCATGAGCTTTCCGCTGTTCTTCATGAGCGATCCCAGCAGCACAACCAGTACTGCCAGAACCGTGAGCAGCGCTTCTCCCCAAAGGGGTGCGTAGTGTGAAAATTCCACTTCAGATCACCCCCATCTGAGATAAGGTTACAACCGGCCCCATAACCTGAGTTGCTGCGGTTCCCATTATGTCCGTTATCAATCCGGGCTGAATGCCGAATATGAGGCTCAGCACTATGATCATGGCCATGGAGAACAGCTCGTAGCTATGGGCATCGTGCACATTGATGTACTTCTTGAGTATCGGTCCGAACATGGCTTTCTGCATTGCCCAGAGATGATAGGCGGCGGTAGTTGCCACGCTCAGGAATACTACGAACATGGTATAGCTGGGCAGAGTTGCATAGGATCCGGTCAGGACCATGAACTCGGCTACGAAGCCGCTCATGCCCGGCAATCCCAGAGAGGCCATGAATCCGGCCATCATAAGAACTGCGAACTTGGGCATGCGATCGGCAAGGCCGCCGAGGTCAGCGATAACTCTGGTTCCAACTACGTGCTGAATTGTTCCTGCGGACATGAAGAGGACGCAGGTGATGATGCCGTGCGAGAACTGCTGGAACATAGCGCCGGTAACCGACATCCAAGTGAATGCCACGGCTCCCAGAGTCACAAATCCCATGTGGCTGACGGATGAGTATGCTACCAGCTTCTTGATGTCCTTCTGAGCCAGTGCCATAAAGGCTCCGTAGACAATTGAGATCACCGCAACGATAGCGATGATGGTCACGAATGCCTTATCGACGCTGGGGAGCATGGGCATAATGACCCTGAACAGGCCGTATCCGCCCATCTTGAGCAGCAGAGCTGCCAGCACAACCGAACCGGCTGTAGGTGCCTCGACGTGGGCATCAGGAAGCCAGGTATGGAATGGGAAGGCAGGCATCTTGACCAGGAATCCCAGAAGAAGTCCGGCAAAGATTATATTGAGCATGCTGGTTGGGAATATGGTCTTATCTGCTGTTGCTGCAAGCAAGGTCAGCATATCGAAGGTTCTTGTTCCTTCGGGCGTCTGGTAAGTGAAGTACAGGGCGAAGATCGCCAGGAGCATTACCAGGCTTGCCACGTGTGTGTAGATGAAGAACTTGATGGCAGCATAATCCTTTCTTGGTCCGCCCCATGATCCTATGAGGAAGAACATTGGGATGAGCACTACCTCCCAGAAGATATAGAACAGGAAGAAGTCCAGCGCTGTAAATACACCAAGCACTCCTACCTCATTGAGCAGGAGCAGGGCGAAGTACTGATTGGGCTTCTTTGTCTCTCCCCAGGAGTAGATTATCACCAGTACGGACACAATGGTTGAGAGCAGCACTAATGGGAATCCTATCCCATCTACGCCGACTGTGTACTTGACGCCGATGGATGGAACCCAGTTATAGCTCTCCACGAACTGCATTATCTTGGAGGTCTTGTCAAACTCCGTATACATCTGCACGGACAGTGCCAGAGGTATAATCGAGGCCACCAGAGCCACGAACTTGGCTTTGCCTCCCGCAAAGAAGCAAACAAGCGCTCCCAGCAAGGGGATGGCAATCATCCAGGAGAGTGCGTTTGCGATCATACCAGACCCACCTCCATAGCCAGAGTAATTACAACCACCAGCACCACGACTCCCAGAACCAGTGCTGTGACATAGTTCTGCACCACACCGGTCTGAACCTTTCTTACATGCTGAGCGAATCCCATGACCCAGGCAGACAGCCAGTTAAGCCAGCCATCAACCAGTTTGATGTCGATCATGTTGCAGATCAGGGCCGTACCGTAAACCACGGTCTCGGCAAACCAACCTGTCAGGATTTCGTGCTGATAATATCCCTTGAGAAGCAGCTTCCTGATAGGATCGGTGTCCCCAGTAACCTGGCTTGGGTCGAATTTCTTGATTTTGTCAAAGTAGAACAATCCGGCAGTGAGAATGCCGCCAATGGCAACGATTATCGGCAGTATCTGGATGTACCAGGGCTCTCCTGCTTCTCCTTCTCCGCCTTCTTCTGCGTCTCCGGCTTCTCCGTGTCCGCTCTCCGCGACTTCAGGAGCACCTTGCTCTTCTTCTAAGGCAGCACCTTCAGGAGCGCCATGCCCTTCAAGGACATGTCCTCCGATCATGCCGAGCTGCGCAAAGTCTACATCGTAATGCTCAAAGTTTGAATCGAGATAGCTGTAGAAGTCCTCTTGAGCTGCAAAGCCGAATCCGAAGGCGAATACTGCCAGGATAACCAGCGGCCCGATCATTATCATGGGCGACTCGTGCTTGCCGTAATCGGATCTTTCTTTGCCGGTAAAGACCGAGAACCACATCCTGAAGGTATAGATAGCTGTCAGGATTGCTGCCAGTACCAGCATAATGTAGGGCAGGAAGTTGATCAGTACACCGTACTCGTAGGCGATTACTATGATCTCATCTTTGGAGAAGAATCCCGTGAACAATGGGAATCCGGCCAGAGACAGAGAGCCTATGAGCATGGTGTACATGGTCCACTTCATGTATTTTCCAACGCCGCCCATCTCTCGCAGGTCGTTGGTATTCACAGCATGGATGACTGAACCTGCGCCAAGGAAAAGGAGCGCTTTGAAGAATGAGTGTCCAATCAGGTGGAATATGGAGACACCTACTGCAAAGGTTCCTACTGCGGCACCTACTCCCAGGCCGGCCATCATGAAGCCAAGCTGCGAGACGGTGGAGAAAGCAAGAACCCTCTTGATATCAAAGGCAGTAAGGCCCATCGTGGCGGCAAACAGGGCAGTGAACGCACCGACTGCTGCTACTGCTGTAAGCCCGTAGGGCGCAGCGTAGAAGAGCGGGAACATTCTGGCCACCAGGTAGACACCTGCTGTA
Organism: Methanothrix sp.; assembly: GCA_028708055.1. GTDB lineage: Archaea > Halobacteriota > Methanosarcinia > Methanotrichales > Methanotrichaceae > Methanothrix. Next base: position 796 of record JAQVZT010000121.1, on the reverse strand, counting down.
ACCATTGTCGCTGCATGGATCATGGCTGAGACGGTGGTTGGGCCTTCCATAGCATCAGGAAGCCAGACATGCAGAGGGAACTGACCTGATTTGCCCACTGCGCCACCCAGCAGCCCCAGAGCGATAAGCGTCAGCTGATCCGCCGGTATCTGGGCGACATGAGCATAGATCACCGGGAACTGCAAGAGGTACTCTCCCGCCTTGAGGTCGAGGTTTAAAGCTGCCAGATTATTGTAAAGCAGAATTATGCCTGCCAGGAAAAGAACGTCGCCCACGCGCGTTGTCAGGAAAGCCTTCTTAGCAGCCGCGGCAGCTGAAGGTTTTCTGTACCAGAACCCGATCAGTAGATATGAACACAGTCCCACCAGCTCCCAGAATATGAAGAGCTGAAGCAGGTTATCAGCATAGATCAGGCCCAGCATGGATGCGGTGAAAAGTGCCGCTTCTGCGAAGTATCTCGCTGCGCCCGGATCTCCATTCATGTATCCATTGGCATAGGTGTGAATCAGGGTGACCACGAAGGTGACCATGAGAAGCATCACCAGTGCCAGCGGATCAATCAGTATGCCCACATTGAAATTGGCAAACCAGGGCATGGACTGATGAACGATCCCACTTGGATAGATCTCTGAGAATATGCCCAGAGACAGTATGAGACCGGCAAATGTCGCCAGGACGGTAAGGAAGCCTCCTCCTCTTGGCAGATGCCATCCTACAAACAGGCACAGCAAGAATGCCAGCACAGGAAGCGCCACAATCAGATATGCATAATCGGCGTACATTCCTTACCACCTCA
>JAQVZT010000120.1 GCA_028708055.1 Methanothrix sp. | reverse complement strand
CCCAGGGGGACCACCTCGGTTGTAGCTGACCCGCATGAGATCGCCAATGTCTGGGGAGTGGCGGGCATCAGATACATGCTCCGGTCGTCCAGGGATCTGCCCCTGAATGTCTTTGTGATGCTGCCCACCTGCGTTCCTGCGACCAATCTGGAGACTGCGGGAGCGGACCTGGGCGCGGATGCGCTGGCCGGGCTGATGCAGGATGAGGGAGTTATTGGCCTGGCGGAGGTCATGAACTATCCGGGCGTGATCTTTCGTGATCCTGAGGTCATGAAGAAACTCTCTCTCGCGGGAGGAAGGCCGGTGGACGGGCACTGTCCAGGCCTCTCGGGCCGGGATCTGTCCGCCTATATCTCTGCGGGCATCCGGTCCGATCATGAATCCACATCAATTGATGAGGCGCAGGAGAAGATCCGCTCCGGAATGTACATCATGCTGCGGGAGGGCAGTGCCGCCAAGAATCTGCTCGATCTGCTGCCGCTGGTTAGCCCCAAAAACGCCCGCCAGTTCCTCTTCGTCTCTGACGACCGGCATCCGGCAGACATCCTCAACGAGGGGCATATCGACTTCATGGTAAGGATTGCCATCGAGCATGGCCTTGATCCCATCGTTGCCCTGCAAATCGCCAGCCTCAATGCCGCCCAGTGCTTCGGGCTGCGGGACCTGGGGGCGATTGCTCCCGGCTACAGGGCGGACATCGCCGTTCTGGATGATCTTGAGCATCCCCAGGTGGTTAGGGTGATCAAGGACGGGCGAGTGGTGGCTGAGGATGGTGAACTGATCGCCCGGCTCAGCATTCCGGCAAGGCCTGAGCACGAGTCGATGAAAATCGGCCCGCTGGGCCTGCGGTCATTCGAGATTCCGGCGGAGGAGGGACCTGCCAGGGTTATCGGCGTTATTCCTCATCAGATCATCACCCGGTCGCTCCGGCTCCTGCCCAAAACCGTGGCTGGAAAGGTCGTCTCCGATCCGGACCGGGATATCCTGAAGATGGCTGTGGTGGAGAGGCACAGGGCCACGGGCAATGTGGGTCTGGGCCTGGTGCAGGGCACCGGCCTCGCCTCCGGCGCTTTGGCCACCTCGGTAGCCCATGACTCGCACAACATCGCCGCCGTCGGGGTATCTGATGAGGAGATGCTAGCCGCGGTTCTTGCGGTAAAAAAGATGGGCGGCGGGCTGGTGGCAGTGGCCGGTGGCAGGACGCTGGCGAGCCTGCCTCTGCCTGTGGCCGGGCTGCTCTCGGAGGGATACATGCGGGATGTAGCAGAGGAGATAGCAGAGTGCATTGATGCCGCTCATGAGCTGGGAAGCAAGCTTGAGGACCCGTTCATGACGCTTTCGTTCCTCTGTCTGCCGGTGATCCCGGAGCTGAAGCTGACGGACAGAGGGCTGGTGGATGTGGGGGAGTTTCGGCTGGTAGGGATGTTTGGGGAAGAGGGATGAAGGTCGTCTATGATCTGTTGAGAACGGCAGCCTGCCGGAGCTAATAATTGCCGATCGACTCATAGTCCAGATGAGTGCTACTTGAAAAAAATTATTCAACTTGACTTCTCCACGATTGGATAGCATCTCCTAAATTCGTAACAAAGCTTCCCATATCACCTTTGTCCCGTTCGGCTTCCGTACATCCTACAACTCGGCAAATCTCAGTTATATCGCGAACGAGATCATCAGATAAAGATATTAGCCGCCCTTTTTCTATGTTTCTCTGTTTATCTGAAGCTCCACTAAATGTCTGTTCAATGGCACTTAATTTACCGCGAAAGGCCTCGGGAGTCATCTTAAATTTGTCTGCATAATCATCTGAATATTCGTTGAGGTGAGCCCACACCCAGCTTTCAGGTGACTCTGAACCAGGAAGGAAAAGGAGATTAAGAGGTTGCCCAAAATCAGATGCAATTTTTCTCATTTCAGCTTCCATATCATGTCCATCACCATCTAATACAAAAATAAAGTCATGCAATTGATTGAAATTGGCAATGGCCTTAACATGATGCGGAAACTCATCTTTACCTGTATCTCGTCCTACCCCAATATCTGAATTAGTAAAATTAAACTTACTGTAAAATATATCAACTACGCCACGCAGTAGTGCCTCAGCCACCTCATCTTCACATAATATTGAAAGCCTATTTACGGAACGACCATAGAATGCTTTTTGAATAATATCTCGATATGGAGGCAGAACTTCTACATTATCCATGGTTCGCTCGAGAAAGATACGCCCCTCAGAGGGAACTGATTCAAGGATTATTTGACTATGCGTTGTAACAACAATTTGCAGATTGTTTCGCAACGCAAGACGCTGCAACTCAAGCATAAGCTGTTGTTGCGTAAAGGGATGTAACCCCGCTTCAATTTCGTCAATTAATACCAAAGCATCATGAAGCAAAGAAATATCTTTTGATAACCTTAATATAGCCTGTTCTCCTGCAGACATATGGAATTCTGAGTATGCAATACCATCTAAATCATCCCTTTCTGCGAAAAGAAGATCTCTTTCGCCGTGAGATATTATGAATAAATGACGATAGCGCAACGGCAGAATCCGTTGAGCGAAATTTATATAATTTGCGGTAATTTCCGCTTTGTTCATTTGTTTTCGTCCCAATTGAAGAACACTTCGCACTTCGGATGGATTGGTTAAGTTAGCGACAGTCCGCAGGTAGACTACTCGTTCTGGTTGGCTGCCGCCATGCTGACCTAAGTAACTTTTATTCCAGGTCTTTCCACGCGAATAACGCATTTGATAGCGTTGGTTCTCATGTATATAATAAAACTCCAAGCTAGACTGAGAACGTTTATCTGACGGGATTTCAGAATCCCTAGGACGGAAATCTGGAAATAGAGCTGATGGTGTGAAGTCTCTGAGCTTTGCTCCAGGAACCTTATATGCAGATGCTAGAGCAAACAGTATTGTAGATTTGCCACATGTATTGGGCCCAGATAAAACACTAACTGGATAGGTGAAACGTACTTTAAGATCTCTTATGCCCCTCAACCCTTGTATTCGAACTTCTTCTAAAAAAAAAGCCATATGGGGCTTCTTTGCCCGTAGCTGATTCCATACTTGGCCAAAATGGTGTTTCATCATCGCAATCTTTCCTTAGACTTCAAGTGAATTTAACTTTGGAGCAAGCTTAGTATTTTCGACCTGAGCCGTCTATTCGTGGCGACACAACTATACTGATTTTTCATATTTCAAGGATATAATTAAAAACCTTTTGGCTGAAGAACGATTTGGCAAAAGACATTTTCGCGGAGTTTGAAATAGGAGAGATCTGATCTTTTCTCTTTTATAACTGCAAAAAATGTGCTTTGATGTCGAATGCGTCAGGAACGATTCGCGGAGAGCAGCTCAATTCGCTGCAAGTATATCTGAAATTTTTTTGTATGTATAGAATGAGGAGATTCGTATATCCAGATTAACGCCAACCTTTTCATGAATGAACAATTAGGCTTGGTTATGGGCCAAATAGATGACCGTCAAGTTGCAGAAATAGAAGAAATCGAAGAGTTGCTGGAAAAATTGGGTTCAAATACCCTCAAACCATTTTCTCAAAGAATGATTGAAGGACTCGGAATGAATATACCTGATGAAGTGTCCTCCTTGCCATCAGTATTGGATCCCACGGGGTGTCTATCTGCATTATTATCTGGAATAAACGCATATAATCAGAAAAAGCAATACGAAAATATAAGATATGCTTTAGCTTATTTAATATACAAATCTAGAAGATATGATCAGTTAATATCACCCAAGACGGATGATGATCATGAAGTTACTATTATGTTTTTTTCGAGATGCAAAGAAGCATATCAAAGAGATAAGATAAGGATCTTTTATAACATATGGGCAAATGCGATAATTAATGCTGATAGAGATATAGAAGAAAAAGCCTTCGTTTTTGATCTAATCGCATCAATGAGAAAAGAAGAAATAATGGCATTAAAGATTGCTAGCAATAAGTTTTCATTAGAAAGCGCTCGAAATGTAGATCTAGATGAAATTGCTAAAACGTTGAATATAGATAAAGGACGTGCACAACAAATATGTATTGCTCTGCAGGGAAAAGGGCTTTTGCATGCAGTTAATTCATGGGGAGATATAGCAGGAAGTTCGACACCTAAACAATTTGCCGCCAATGATTACGTTGAGACCCTTGTGAGATATATAATGGACCCCACCTTGAAGGTGAGATTTCAGGAATAATTTCCCAATTATTTAGTTGAGACCTTAGCCAATTACTAAAATATTGCTAAAATAGCGAATAATCGAGTGGCAGTCCATGATCAAACGCATTACAGAAGCCCAAGCAAACCGCCTGAACCCTAGTATGCAGATGTCCCTGCCATTTCGACTCTATCGACTTCCTGCAATACATTCTCGCTGCTTAAGCCACATCCCCGCGGGCCCCGCAGTTCCTGGCCAACAGGAATGCTCGGCCACGAGCGCCCACCCACATGCTCGCCCGCCCGCAAGCGGCCACATGCGCGCGAGCCTCCCGCCCCCTCCGCTGCGCGCGCGCCCTAGCCTGCGTGCATGATCGTCTTTCCTCTCAGCCCGCCCACCCCAAAGGAACGCAGGCAGCGCGGGATTTTGAAAGCGCCCCCGGGCCTGCCGGTGCCAGAGCTGAGGGCCTCCGAAGGCCAGGTCTCGATATGGATCACATCCGTGCCCCATTGCTACTAAAAGCAAAATGTTTATTAACTAGTATGACCCTATCCAGTTTTATGACGACAGATCACCGTTGACCTCCTTTATCATCGTCTGCCTGTTGTCAGGTTCCGGCCCCTGCCAGGCCGGACTCCTCTTCTAAGAAAGACTATGAAGATCGTGCAGAAAGGAGCAACCATGCCATGAAACGATTGATGATCACAGATATCAGAAAAAGCTGCTGCGACAGAGGATTTGATCTTGTTACTGCTGTCTTTATCCGCGAAGATCCCAAAGACTGCAGAGTGCCTTTGCTCCTGGACGAGAAAAGCATACTGGTGCTGGAGAGCGCCACAGCGCCGGAGGAGATTGCTGCAATTGGCGTTCACTCCGGGAATCAGTACATCCGCATAAGGGCAAAGCCGGACCACGGGCTGACGGTAGGAGATCAGGTGCAGCTCGGCCAGGGCCAAGAGCTTGATTAAATCCTGGCGGATCGGGCGGAAGGCCGGCCGGATTCACCGGCAGAAAACGCCCTCCCGTCGAGCGAAAGCAACTTGATAGCAACTTTTAAGTATTTAGTATTACCAATGATGTTCTGATGATGAATTATGAAATATAAGATATTAACAGCAGTGCTGCTAATGCTATTATTCGCCGCAGCAGTCAGCGCCCATGAGACATTCGCCTGGCCAGTCTCCAGCTGGGCAGAGGTAGGAGACGAGGCCATCGTGCCGATCGGCAGCGGCCACAACACCACTTCGGTTGAGCTCCCGGAGGGCATAATGTACCTGAGGGTTATCAGCCCATCCGGACAGGTGATCAACCATACCTTCGACGAAAAAACGGATACCAGCGGCTACTGGATGCTCTACAGCTTTGATGTGGATGAACCGGGACTCTATACCCTGGATCTCTTCCATACCGAAGGCGCCTGGACGAGCATCATTACCAATCCCCCGGCAACATCCATCTGGGAGGCGGGATATGCCCCTGAGATCGACTTTGAGTCTCTGAACAAGACCGGCTGGGCTGATGATTGGTATGTAGAGAGGTCTTACGAAAAGCTCTGCTATGCCAAGGCATTTGTAGCCGGACCGAACAGCGATTTCTCCCTGGCCACCAATCCCATCGGCGAGAAATTGGAGATAGTGCCACTGGATAACATCACAACTGTCGGCAAAGGAGACTTTGAGTTCCAGGTACTCTTCGACGGCAAGCCCATGGATAACCTGACGGTGATTGCAGAAAGGGTAGGCAACGACACGAAGCTGACTGCGGTAACGGACAAAGAAGGCAAGGTCAAGTTCGACCTGACCAATCCATCTGCTGAGTTCAACCAGTGGGTTATCACCACCGACACCGGCATAGATCTTCGCACCAATGAGCTCGTGGACATGCCCAGAGGAAAGAACTCGAATGAGAAGACCTACGTAGGACCGAAGTACATATCAACATTGATCCTGACGACGCAATACCTCAAGGGCGAGTGATACTCCGCCCTCTATTCTTTCTTTTTGCCGCAGATATTTTTAATATTTAAAATTTTAGTAGTATTAAATGATACATTGATATTAATATATATTATAAATTTGCACTTGCTAATTTTTGGCCCATCCATTCCAAAAGCTTTAAATCAAGTAATTATGTTTTTCATCCAATTAACTTTAATTGAGATGGAAAACGTGAACACTACCGTGAAGTTGATCCTAATGTCGCTGGTTATGCTGCCAATGATCAGCTCTCTTACCCTGGCAGAGGAGAACGCAACCGGTGCTTTGACCGTTGTGGATGATCTCGGGCGAACAGTCAGCGTGGCCCAGATTCCCCAGAGGATTGTATCGCTCTCTCCTTCCAACACGGAGATCCTCTTCGCCCTGGGCCTGGGAGACAGAGTTGTGGGGGCGACAAAGTACTGCAATTATCCGACCCAGGTGAAAGAGCTTGAGGACGCTGGGAAGATTGTGATCGTGGGCGGATATGTCGATCCGGATATCGAGACGATCCTATCTCTGCATCCCGACCTGGTCCTGGCCAGCCGAACGCGCAGCACCGAGGCGGTCTCCCTGCTGGACAAGGAGGGCATTGCAACTTTTGTCACCGATCCCAAAAACCTCACAGACATAATTCGATCTATTGAAAGGATCGGCAAGATCACGGGAAGCGAATCGGAGGCATCCAAGCTCTGCTATCAGATGCAATCTCGAATCGACGCCGTATCCGACAGGACCTCATCGCTTTCGAAAATGCGGGTCCTCTATATCGTCTGGCACGATCCGGTCAAGACCGCAGGCGATGGAACCTTCGAGGATGAGCTCATCGAGAAGGCAGGCGGCGAGAATATCTTTCACGATCTTTCCGGATATGCGCAGGTAGATCCTGAAGCCATAGCGGTTCGCAATCCCGAGGTGATAATCGCCTGCTCAGGCATGGGAAGCGGAGCGGATGGTCCCACCCAATGGGCCAGGACCGAAAGGGGACTGAACCAGACCCAGGCCCGCAAGAACGACAGGATCTATCAGGCTGAAGGAGACCTCATTACCCGAGCCGGACCCAGGATCGTTGACGGCCTGGAGATGCTCGCCAAATTCATCCATCCCGAGGCGTTCTGAGCTCTAGCTCTGAGCCATCTCCATTTATCAGGGAAAAACCAGGGAAAACAATGGCCTGCTGCAAAAGGACAGATCTGTTAGAGCAGTACCGCCTAACCACAAGACGAAAGGTGCTCCTCTCCTTTGCCCTGGCGACGGCGATAGCTATCCTTGCAGGCGCGGTAGCCATCCTCGGCGAAGCGAATATCGGCATTGCAGGCGTGTCCTCCTGCATTCTGGCCAGATTCTTTCCCGGACAGTATCATGCTACCGCGTTTACGGATATGATCGTCTGGGATCTGCGGCTGCATAGG
>JAQVZT010000119.1 GCA_028708055.1 Methanothrix sp. | reverse complement strand
TTTTGGTGAAAATGCAAAAAAGCAATTTGGTTAAAAACAAATTAAGGAATTTGTAAATAATGTGGTTCGCTTCTTTCGTATAAGTGCAAAATGGACAATAATCACCAAGCAAAGGCCAAAAGCGTTTAATATTGGTAACACATCAGCTTTTCAAACTCTCTGCGGAGAGCGGATGTAGGACTAATTGCGAACGAGGTGGTCTAATGGTTACAGTACTTGGTGAGGTCGTAACTACAGTGGATATGCTATTGGCAGTTATAGCCTTGCTTGTTTTGATATTCCCATTTAAAGTTAAGATTGTAGAACAGAATTTGGAAGTATTTCTATTTATCATGGGTGCGGCTGCGGTCACAGTGACCAATAAGTGGACGACAGAAGTGATCATGACTGCGGCGGAAGAGCCAGTAATAAAGGGTATCGTACCCGCAGTCCTGGTAGCTGGATTCATATTCCTATATGGCCAGAAGGCATTCCAGAACTTCATGGGTGGCCTGGTGAAAAAGATGAATGTGGGCGTCATCATATTTATCTCAACATTCATTCTGGGACTCATCTGCTCCGTCATCACCGCCATCATCTCCTCGCTCTTCCTCTGCGAAATCGCCAACACCCTGCCCCTGGACAGAAAGAATAAGATCAATTATGTGATCATTGCCTGCTTTGCCATTGGCCTGGGCGCTGTGCTTACCCCCCTGGGCGAGCCTCTGTCAACCATCGCCATATCCAAGCTGTCCGGACCGGCCCTCTATGAAGGCGGACCCTGTTGTGCAGGCTTCTTCTATCTATTCGATCAGCTCGGCATTCTGATCATCCTGGGCGTCTTGCTCTGCTCCCTCTTTGCCATGTACTATGTCAAGCCTACAACCGGCAAGGTGGAGAAAATGAGCAGCGGAAGCGGTTCCGATGAGGGCAGCATCAAAGAGGTCCTCATAAGGACTCTCAAGGTCTACGCCTTCGTGGCAGCCCTCTTCCTTCTGGGCGCAGGAATGGAGGTACTTATATTCAAGTACTTCACCAAGATCCCGGACTATGTCCTTTTCTGGGTGAACATGATCTCCGCCATTCTGGATAACGCCACTCTCACCGCAGCTGAGATATCCAAGGCACTGACGCAGAAGCAGATCAATGCTGCTCTCTACGGCCTGCTTATCTCAGGCGGCATGCTCATCCCCGGCAACATCCCCAACATCATCTCCGCCGGAAAGCTGGGCATTACCAGCAGCGAGTGGGCCAAGCTTGGCGTGCCATTCGGACTGGTGCTCAACGCCCTGTATTTCGTAGTAGTATTCGTCCTGGGAATCAACCCAACCATTGGGCTGTAAAACCAAAACTACAGCTCAATATATACTTTTTTTAGTTCACAAAATCCGTAAGCAGTTTTAAAATGAATTCTGACTGCATAAAATTGCGACTCTCCACAACCGGTTATCCACAGCCAGTGGTCCCGCAGAAAAAAAAAATTAGAATAATCGGGTTTGCGTTATTGCCAGCGAGCTTATCAGGGTGCAGACTGCAATGCCAGGGTCTGCTTCTGTTCCTCTTTTTCCGCCATTCTAACCCTTCGCCAGAGGAAGTAGCCAGCCATACAGACTGCAACCCCCCCCATCTCCAGGACGACGACGGTTGTGCTGTGGATGTCGGATACCAGCAGAAGCTGCCAGGCTACCAGCATGCTGAGCAGCCCTACAAGCACCATTGCCAGGGCAACGACCTTTTGAATAATGCGGCTATTATTCATATCTGTTCATCTCAAGGCAGGTCTATCGTGCCTACCACCCTGAGCTTTCCGCCCTCCGGATAGGTTAGAACCGCCTTTGCTCCCGGCCGGTAGACGAGCATCTTATCCAGCTTCAGCTCGAGGACCGCTTTGTGCCAGTCCCCTTCAGCTGATGCCGCCTCAACCCTTGCCGGCACATACTGCATCCAGTGACCGATATGAAGGACCATCCCTTCCTTCAGAGGCGATGGCCAGTATTTGACGAGAGATGCCCTGGCAGAGATCGATGAGACCTGCTTGATGGTTTTATCGTTGGTGAGGATAGTCCCCCTATCCAGATCATCTACCTCGACGCCTTTGAGGGCTATGCCCGTCCTCTCCCCTATGCCCGCAGTATCGAAGTCCTCATCATGCTTCTGAATGGAGCGCACCTGAGCAGTCTTCTCTCCAGGCAGAACCATGAGAACGTCGTGCTTCTTGATGCTGCCCTCGGCAATGGAGCCCAAAACTACTGTGCCGATGCCGCGCACATTGAAAAAGTGGTCCACGGGCAGCGTTCCCGTTTCTGCGCCCTGCGGCGAATCGATCTTGCCCGCGTCCTCAATGAGCCTCTCGCGCAGAAGGTTATTGTCGTCCTCCAGCAGCTCATAGCCATCCACAACCGTTCCCTTGATGAAGGGGGCGATCTGCTCGCGAGAGAGGTAATTTTTCAGGATCACATATCCTTCTTTTACTCCTATCGAGTCCAGCATGATGACCGACTCGCCGAAAGCGGGATTGAGCTGCTCTACAATCAGCAGGGCCTTCTGAGCCATGGAGACCGCGTAGAAGAGCGGCGCCAGCCTCTCAGGATAGCGTGTCGGCTCTATGAAGGTGACTGTGTTCTGTCCCTTTTTCAGGTTGTAAAATGCAAGGTCGCTGGCAGTGCCCTTCTTTCCCAACTCTTTGCCATATTCGAGGGACCCCAGGATCGCCACATTGAGATTCGCCATGGATAGTCGAAATCATCCCTGGGATAATAGGTTTTGCGGTGCCCGGAAAACACCTCTTTATAGATCAGGGATAAAAATCAGAGGACATGTGCGGAGCGGATTTGTCAGATATCGATGAGGAAAAGCCCGATGAAAGGAAATGCAGGGCAGGAAAAAAGGTCGGCCATGATAAAGGAGAGGATGAGCGCGGAGCTGGAAAGACATAGCCATCAGCATTGCCATTTCTCGAATAAGAGCCAAACTATTCAAAAGATATTTATTCTCGGCCAACGATATGTATAAATTTAAATGGTCGAGGTGGCGAGAAGCATGCTCAGCTCAAAAGAAATGGAAAATATGGGAAAGGCTATCGAGGAGATTGGCACAACAAAGACCTGCATAACAGGACCGGTAATCAATGAGATCAGAGAGATCGTACTGTCAAAAGGGCTGGATGCCGCAGAACTACATGCCTCCCAGCTGACTGGGACGGATGAAAATACTGAATTGTCTCGTGTCCTGAAGATATGTCGAAAGAATAAGTTAGGTCCAGAGGCCATAGCTCAGTTATTGGACAAACTTGCAGCAATTGAATCCGGTAAGTGGTAATTTTTTTTTAAAAATATTTTATTTATAATTAGAATTTTATAAGATTTATCTTGATTCACCATAGCTTCGCGGACTTAAAAGGAATATGTTATTATTTGAGCTACAGCGCATAATCTTTAAATACAATGTACTTTTTAACTCAGTATAGTACAAAATTATACATTATACTGGTGATTAATTTGAGTTACCTTCAAGCCATCTTGGAAGGGCGCGACCTTTCTCAGGAGGAGGCCGAAGCCCTCATGGGCGAGATCTTCAGCAGCGCCACAGACGCCCAGATAGGCGCTCTTCTGGTTGCTCTGCGCATGAAAGGCGAATCCATTTCAGAGATTGCAGGCTTTGCCAGAAAGATGCGAAATTCAGCGATAGGCATCCGCCCCAAGGTCAAGGGCACTCTCGTCGATACCTGCGGTACGGGGGGAGACGCCTCCAACTCCATCAACGTGAGCACGGCTGCGGCGATAGTTGCCGCCGCCTGCAGCGTGCCTGTAGCCAAGCACGGAAACTACGCAATGAGTTCGAAATGCGGCAGCGCCAATGTTCTCTCGGAGCTGGGGGTCAACATCAGCCCCAGGCCGGAAGCAGTGGAGGAGATGATCGAGATACTGGGTCTGGGATTCATGCTCGCCCCAATATTTCATCCGGCCATGAAGCGCGTGGCACCGATCCGGCGCGAACTGGGCCTGCGCACCGTCTTCAATATCCTGGGGCCGCTCACCAATCCCGCAGGGGCAAAAGCGCAGCTCATGGGTGTCTATGATCCTCTTCTATGCGAAAAGCTCGCCAGGGTATTTCTGATGCTGGGAGCGGAAAGAGCCCTGGTGGTGCACGGCATGGGCATGGATGAGATCACCAACACCGGCGAGACGATGATCTCGGAGCTGAAAGAAGGAACTGTGAAAAGCTACCGACTGATGCCCCAGGATCTGGGCTATCCGCTCTCCAGGCCTCAGGATATCGCTGGCGGCCTGCCTGAGGAGAACGCCAGAAAGCTGGTGGCGGTGATGAAAGGCGAGCGGTCGCCGGCCAGAGACATCATCGCCATGAACGCGGGAGCGGCAATCTACATCTCCGGAAAGGCCATGAGCCTCAAAGAGGGAGCAAATATGGCTGAAGAGGCAATAGATACTGGAAAGGCCCTGAGTCTCCTGAAAAGGATGACTAAGATGAATGGTGAGCCAGAGAAGCTGGAGCGGTTTCTGTGACCAGGGTAAAGGTCTGTGGGATCATGAACAGCACAGAGCTCGATCAGGCAGTTCTCGCAGGAGCTGATGGAGTGGGATTCATTGTGGAGATAGACGACTCAAGGCACCGCCTCTCTGCGGGCGACGCCGCGGTTCTGATTAAAAAGGTGCCTATCTTCACCAAGAGCGTGGCGGTGATCGCACCGGACGGCTTGGAAAAGGCGGTGCATCTGGCCGAAGAGACCGGCGCGGATGTCTTGCAGGTGCACGGATCCCTGAGCGCCGGGGAGATGGCGGAGCTGAAGGGCAGGGTGTCCCAGAAACTGGTGGCAACCGTAGCCGCAGACTTGAAGCTGGAGGAGATATCGAAATATGCCACCAGTGCCGATGCCATTCTACTGGACACTCTATGTAACGGAAAGCTGGGGGGAACAGGAGCAGTTCATGACTGGAACCGGAGCGCTGAGATTGTGAGTAGCCTGAATGTGCCGGTGATACTGGCAGGAGGCCTGAACCCCGCCAACGTGGCTGCGGCCATAAAGAAGGTCGGCCCCTATGCGGTTGACGCCTCCAGCGGTCTTGAGACCTCTGGCAGGAAGGACCCGGAAAAGATCGTCTCATTCATCAGGGAGGTGAGAGCATGTCCACCTCACCAGTAGAGCCGATCTACGTGGATGTGACCGACAAGGTAAGCGTTGACGCCCCCCTTTCCCTCTACCTGGCTCTGCGAAGCCGGAGGTATCCCTACCTTCTGGAGTCGGTGGAAAAGTCCGGCCAAAAAGCCCGGTTCTCCTTCGTGGGAGCAGATCCTTCCGCGGTAGTATCTGTGAAGAACCGCTTCCTGCGCATGCAATTTTACAGCGGAGGCATGGGCCCCATCGAGGAGAGGCTCAGCCGCTGCGCTGATGTGCAGAAGAATGGATCGATCCTGGAGGGGCCCATTAAGGAGGGCTACGACCTCTTTGATGCTCTTCGAGCGGCGATTCCCTGCAGCCGGGGCATGCCCAACAGCTTCGGCAGGCAGGTCTTCACCGGGGGAGGGATCGGCTATCTGGCCTACGATCTGGTAAAAGAGCGCCTGGGCAGAAAATCCTCTTCTGATGCCCCGGATGCAGAGCTGTGTCTGGCAGAGAGCACCTTCATCTTCGACCACCTCACACGCAAGGTCTACTTCACCATCGCCCCCATCCTGCCCGGACCCAAGGTGAACCTGATTGAGACCATCGGAGGAATAGATCCCGACTATGATCAGGCTGAGGACCTGAATTTCGCAGGCCGGGTGCTATCTGCGGGCGGCAAAGAGCAGTATGAAGCTGCGGTGCGCAAGGCGAAGGAGCACATTCGGGATGGCGACATCTTCCAGATAGTACTGGCCCGGTCAACGGAAATAGAGTGCCCTGACTCAGTCAAACTCTACAGGAAGCTGCGCAGCATCAATCCCAGCCCCTATACCTATCTCTTCGAGTTCGGCGACCTGGCAATTGTGGGAGCCTCGCCTGAGACACTCTTCAACACCTACGACCGGAAATTAAGGGTCAATCCCATCGCCGGCACTTGCCCGAGGGGAAGGACGAGAGATGAAGACGACAGGTATGCGAAGATAATGCTGGGAGACGAGAAGGAGAGGGCGGAGCACGTCATGCTGGTGGACCTGGGACGAAACGATGTGCGAAGCGTTTGCCGTTCCGGCACAGTGCAGGTGGACGATTTTATGTCCGTGCTCAAGTACTCCCATGTGCAGCATATTGAGACCACCGTCTCCGGGGAGCTGAGAGAGGAGTGCGACCAGTTTGATGCTGCCCGATCGGTCTTTCCGGCAGGAACTCTCTCCGGAGCGCCCAAGCTGAGGGCCATGGAGATCATCGACGACCTGGAAGGCACGCCCCGGGGAATCTACGGCGGAGGAATAGGCTACTTCTCCATAGACGGCAGCTCCGACTTTGCCATAGCCATCAGAAGCGTTCTCATCAAGGACAAGGTGGCCAGGGTTCAGGCAGGAGCGGGGATAGTGGCAGACTCTGAGCCGGAAAAGGAGTTTATGGAGACGGAAAGGAAGATGGCGGCAATGAAGAGGGCGTTGGGGGTAGCAGTATGACGGCAGGCCACGTCCGACCGATCCTGTTTGTGGATAACCAGGACTCCTTTGTCTGGAATCTGGTGGATTATGTCTCCCAGTTTTATGAAGCGACGGAGGTCCGATCCAACCGCATAACTCTGGCAGAGGTGGCGGCCATGAAGCCCCTGGGAATTGTGATATCTCCGGGACCGGGCCATCCTGCCAACCCGCGGGATATCGGGAGCTGCCTGGAGATAATCAAGCAGTTCGGCAGCACTCCCATACTGGGGGTCTGCCTGGGTCATCAGGCCATGAACATCGCCTACGGAGGAACAATATCCCACACAAAGCCGTTGCACGGCAAGACATCGCTCATTGAGCATGACGGCCTGGGCATATTCCGGGGAGTGGAAAATCCCATCGTCGGAGGGCGGTATCACTCGTTGGCTATCGAAAAGCTGTCACCTGAGCTTGTGGTCGCCGCCAGGACGGCTGATGGAGTGATCATGAGCGTCAGGCATAACAATCGGCCCCATTGCGGACTGCAGTTTCATCCCGAGTCGGTTCTCACTCCCTCCGGCAAGAAGCTGATCCGCAACTGGATAGAGGATGTAGCAGCATGCACTCGCTGATAGATGGAATCCTGGCCGCTTCCCGAGAAAGGGGCTTTGCTGCGGCCACTGCCTGGCCGAGGTCAGAGCAGCGGGATCTTGTCAGATCAGCTCTGGCTGTGAAGGGGCGCGGCATCATTCCCATCATCGCCGAGATCAAGCCCAAGGCACTGGGCCGGGCCCTCGCGCCGGATGAGGTGGCTTTCTATGCCGGGACCTACGGCCAGAACAATGCCTGCGCAATCTCTGTTCTCACCGAGCCCACCAACTTCAGAGGATCTCTGCAGAACGCACTCATCGCCCGCCGGGCCGGTCTTCCTGTCCTGCGAAAGGACTTCATCTTCGACGAGAGGCAGCTGGGTGAGGTGCAGGCCGACCTGATACTGCTCATCGCCGCTCTGGGAATCGACCTCAACC
>JAQVZT010000118.1 GCA_028708055.1 Methanothrix sp. | reverse complement strand
ACTTCATTGAGGGGCATTTGGAAATTGCAGCAAATATAAATTCCCATATTAAGGCATTCATCTAGTTAAATCCACCTAAATGCTAATGATGCTTGCATTTTAAGTTATTATCTAAAGTATTAGTCTAATTTAGTAAAATTAAAGATACTCCATTTCAAAACAAATTATTTATATCATTAAGTATTTGTGGCAAGAAAAATATGGTGACAATTATGAAAGAGTCCACCGTAAAGATCCTGGATGATAAGGACATGGAATTTGTTGAAACGCTTCGATCCCTGAGCGTTCCGCGCAACGTTGCAACTCTCATAACCTTTCTGGCCAATGTGGATGAAGCCTCGTCTCGGGAGATCGAGATGGGATCAGACCTCCGCCAGCCGGAGGTAAGCATTGCCATGCGCACATTGCGGGACAACAACTGGATCGAAGAGAAAGAGATCAAGCGCGAAGGCAAAGGCAGGCCGATGAAGGTCTATTCACTAAGAGCGGGAATCGATTCCATTATAAAGCATTTTGAAGATGAGAAGCTGCACGAGTCAGCCCAGGCCATGGAGAGCATTCAAAGGCTAAAGCAGCTCATATCCACATAAAATAAAAGGGAGGGTTACTTAGTGGGAGGAGCGAGAGAGCACCTCTACCTCGATTTTTGCTGCAATATTTCTCCCAAAAGACATCTTAGAGCCACTTACCTCAATTACTATCGGTCCGCCAAAAGGCTGAGAGGCAATCTTGCGAATATGCCCCCCTTTCCGTATGCCCATGGACTCGAATCTCTTCTCCCAGCCGGCATCATTTATCATCACGATCTCCAGAGTCTGATTGCAGGGAGCCTTAGAAAGGTCAGTGTGCCCCATTTCCGATATGCCCTCGCATCCACTTCCACAATCTTTCAGCCATTTGCCTGATTGCTCCACTTTGGGATTAACCTCTTTTCGCAATGATGGCGCATTAAATGCGCACATTCACGCCCCGCTCTTTAAGATATGTCTTGACGGTGCCCACGCTGTATTCACCAAAATGAAAGATGCTCGCTGCCAGCGCAGCCGATGCCTCGGTCTTCTTGAAGACCTCCAGCATATGCTCAGGGCTCGCGCAGCCTCCTGAGGCGATCACAGGCACCTTAACATTTTTGGCCACTGCATCGGTAAGCGGGATGTCAAAGCCATCATAGGTCCCGTCCCGGTCCATGCTGGTGAGAAGAATCTCCCCTGCACCCAGTGATACCGCCCTGGTTGCCCAGGCGATGGCATCGATTCCCGTAAACTGTCTGCCGCCATAGAAGGAGCACTCAAACCAGCATGGCCCATTTTCGGTCTGCACGACATTTCGGCCTTCCTCCAGAGCATAGCGACGCTTGGCATCTATGGCCAGCACCACGGCCTGATTGCCATACAGATCTGCGATCTCGCTGATCAGCTCCGGTCGCTTGAGGGCTGAGGTGTTCACAGTGATCTTATCGGCACCGGCATTGAATACCTCTCTAGCCTGCTCCACACTGCTTATGCCGCCACCCACGGCCAGAGGCACAAAGACAGAACGCGAGGTCTCTCTGATGACGCTTTTCATGGTCTCACGCCGCTCATGGGAAGCAGTGATGTCCAGGAATACGATCTCATCGGCACCGTCCTGGTAGTACTTTCCGGCCAGCTCCCAGGGAATGCCGGCATATCTTATCTGTTTGAACTCAATGCCCTTGACGACTCGACCACCAGGCACGCCCAGGTCGCAGTCCAGACAGGGAATGATCCTTCTCGCTAGCATCGAACCGACCTCACAAAGTTCGTCAGTATTCTCAGGCCCTTGGCGCCCGACTTCTCAGGGTGAAACTGGGTCGCGAAGAGGTTATCTTTGATCACCGCAGCCGTAACTTCTGTGCCGTAATCCGTCGTTGCGGCGATAACGGACCTGTCTTTCGGCAGGCCGTAGTAGGAATGCACGAAATAGAACATGTCTCCGTCTGAGATTCCGTCCAGCATCTGAACCGGACGCTTGATGGAAAGATCGTTCCAGCCCATCTGGGGAATCATCACCCCCTCAGGCAGGTGCACCACCTTGCCGTTTATCCAGCCCAGGCCGGGAGCGCCGGGACTCTCTTCGCTCTCATCAAAGAGCACCTGCATTCCGACGCAAATGCCGAGCATCGGCACGCCCTCCTGAAAGCTGCGCAAAAGAGAGCTTTCGAATTTTGAGAGCTGGCTCATGCAGCTGCCAAAGGCTCCCACACCCGGAACCACGATGCCGTCTGCCCCTTTCAGGTCATCAGGATCGCGAACGATTCTGGGGTTGCCTCCCACATAATCCAGTGCGTTGTAGATGCTGAAGAGGTTTCCCATACCATAGTCCACTATGACAATTGTCATCTTCGTTATCCTTCTTTCACCAGCTATGATGCCACGACTGGAGATCAACTGGACTGTCCATAGGAAGCATGCCGGAAAAGCTTTTCCTTAAGCGATTTTCATAATTGTTATGAATTTTTCATAAAAATCTATTTATATTCGGATCAAAGAATCTGTTTTATGATAAGATCATAAATGTTAAGAAAACAATTACTATGATCTTTATGAGAATGAATTGGCCCGAATGAAGCCATTGATTGATATGTTTAGCTATTGGAATATTTCTATTTGTTCCAATCCAGAAATCGCAAAGAATTAATACACTAATATTATAGCACAAAAATATAGAAAGGTGGCACTGATGAATCTAAGAAGGCCGAATGCTAATGAAGCAACGGGAACAATTAATCGTTCTAGAAATGTCGTCCCCATGTCCGGAATCTGCACCAGATGCATTGATGGATGCAAAGGCGGATGCGAGACCTGGCTTGCCTCCTTCCGGGGCAGAGAAGTCCTCTATCCTGGCCCATTTGGAGAGATGACCGCAGGAGCTGACAAGAACTATCCTCTTGACTATTCTCATCTAAATATTCAGGGATATGCGGTCGGCGCACATGGTCTGCCGGAAGGAGTGGAGCCGGGACCGGATACATCCATCTTCCCCAATGTGGACCTAACCACCGATTATGGCTGGTCGAAGAAGGTCAGGATGAAGCTGCCTATCTTCACAGGCGCTCTCGGGTCCACAGAGATCGCCAGAAAGAACTGGGAGCACTTTGCTGTGGGTGCCGCTATATCAGGAATCACCCTCGTCTGCGGCGAGAACGTCTGCGGAGTGGACCCGGAGCTGGTCCTGGATGCCAAAGGCAAGGTAAAGAAGTCCCCTGAGATGGATCGCAGAATTGAGACCTACAAGAAGTTCCATGAGGGATTCGGCGAGATTCTCGTCCAGATGAATGTGGAGGACACACGCCTGGGAGTTGCCGAATATGTCTCATCCCGCCACAATCTCGAGACCATCGAGCTGAAGTGGGGCCAGGGTGCCAAATGCATCGGCGGCGAGATCAAGGTGCATACTCTGGAGAGAGCACTGGAGCTGAAGAGCAGGGGCTATGTGGTTCAGCCGGACCCGACCAACCTTGAGGTGCAGATGGCCTACAAGATGGGAGCCATCAAGGAGTTTGAGAGGCACTCCCGGCTGGGATTCGTCTCCCGTGATGGGTTCTTCGAGGAGATTGACAGGCTGCGGGATTTGGGCTTCAAGCGCATCACCCTCAAGACCGGAGCTTACAGCATGGCTGAGCTGGCTATGGCGCTTCGCTACGGAGCAGAAGCAAAGATAGATCTGCTGACCATCGACGGCGCTCCGGGCGGCACCGGCATGAGCCCCTGGCCGATGATGAATGAATGGGGCATTCCGACCTTCTACCTGCAGGCATTGACCTACGAGTTCTGCAATAAGCTCTCCAGAAGGGGAATGAGAGTCCCTGACATCGCCATGGCAGGCGGATTTTCCACTGAAGACGGAGTATTTAAGGCCATTGCGATGGGCGCACCATTCGTCAAAGCGGTATGCATGGGCAGAGCCCTCATGATTCCGGGAATGGTAGGAAAGAACATCGGAAGCTGGCTTGAGAAGGGCGAGCTGCCCAAGAGCGTCTCAAAGTACGGCAGCAAAGCCGAGGAGATCTTCGTCTCCTACGAGGAGCTCAAGGCCAGGTTCGGCCAGGACATCAAGCAGATCCCGTGGGGCGCTGTCGGGCTATACACCTACTGCCAGAAGTTCAGGACAGGAATACAGCAGCTGATGGCCGGCTCTCGCAACTTCAAATTGGGCACGATTTCCAGGAAGGACCTCATGGCCCTCACCGAGGAAGCGGCCTATGTCTCCGGCATACCCTATGTCATGGATGCTTACCGCGATGAAGCGGAAGAGATCCTGGATGCCTGGATCGATGTAAAAGAGTAGCCGCCAGGCTTCAGCAAAAAGCTCATGGGCGTGGCACAGAGGCTGGTGCCATGCCATTTTTTATTGCGATTTTCCCATTCAGCTCCACCTTTGCGAGGCAGTCCTTCGATATTTATCATTAATATTCATACAGTGTAAACTTATTGATTAAGCAGTTTTATGAACTTTTATGAATCCGCTCTCTGAGGACAATATTTAAATCCAATGAGGGTAAAAAGTGATTATTGCTCTCAGTAAATTTATTAATCGAAAAAGTTTAAATATGCCGACACTACATTTCCGCCCCTCTTTATCATTTATAAATTTAACTCAGAATTGTTATATAGCTAAGGATGGACCTTTGCCACCACCAGTCAAACATAAAGATTTGGGTAGATGTTAAACGGAGATGCAAAGAATGTCCAAACCGAATCCATTTGAGATATCCCAGAAACAACTTGCTGATTGCGCTAAGATTTTATGCCTGGATGCAGGAGTTCATGAGTTTCTCAAGCACCCGATGCGAGAGTTCCATGTATCTATCCCGGTACGCATGGACGATGGGCGCATGAAGGTATTTCAGGGCTTTAGAGTCCAGTATAATGATGCTCTGGGCCCCTGCAAAGGCGGCATTCGATTCCATCCTGAAGAGACCATAGATACCGTGCGAGCTCTCTCTGCCTGGATGACCTGGAAGACCTCCCTTCTCGGCCTGCCCCTGGGCGGAGGCAAAGGCGGAGTCATCTGCAACCCCAAAGAGATGTCAGCAGGTGAGCTGGAACGCCTCTGTCGTGGCTACATAGATGCCCTCTGGCAGAACCTGGGCCCGGAAAAGGACGTTCCCGCCCCCGACGTTTACACCACCCCCCAGATGATGGCCTGGATGATGGACCAGTTCTCCAAACACACCGGAAATAACTCCTTCGGAATGATCACCGGTAAGCCGCTCTGCGTGGGCGGGTCATGCGGCAGAGGCGACGCCACCGCCAGAGGCGGCATGTATGCCTTGAGAGAAGCGGCTAAGGAATTCAACATCGACCTTTCAAAGGCCACTGTAGCCATCCAGGGCTACGGCAATGCAGGCAGCTATGCCCACAGCCTGGCCAAGGAGCTATTCGGCTGCAAGGTGGTAGCGGTCAGCGATTCCAAGGGCGGAGTATTCAATGCCGCAGGAATCGATGCTGATGAAGCGGCCCGCGTCAAGGCCCAGACCTCAAGCGTGGCCAATATTCCCAATTGCAAAAAGATCAGCAATGAGGAGCTCTTAGAGCTGAATGTCGACATCCTCGTTGCCGCAGCTCTTGAGAACGTCATTACCAAGGATAACGCCGGCAAAGTCAAGGCCAAGGTCATTGTCGAGCTGGCCAACGGCCCCACCACTCCGGAAGCCGATGCCATCCTCTTCCAGAACAAGGTGCACGTCATCCCCGACTTCCTGGCCAATGCAGGCGGCGTCACTGTCTCCTACTTCGAGATGGTGCAGAACATCATGCGCTACTGCTGGTCCTTCGATGAGGTCTATCAGAAGCTCGATGAGAGGATGACCATGGCCTACCAGGGCGTTCTGGCAGCTTCCAAAAAGTACAACATCAACATGCGGCAGGCAGCCTACACCGTCGCAGTGGCAAGGGTTGTCGACGCCATGAAGACCCGCGGCTGGGTATGAAGAAAGACAATTCAAGATGAGTCCAAAACCACTAGCAGGAGTGCTTTGCGTCCTACCATGGCCACTGGCCATCATAAGGGCGCAAAGACTTCCATTTTTCCAAAAAGTGCTATCGGAAAGCCTTTAAACTAACGCCCTTTCCGGCATCTCTGCTCCCGACTGCCCAATGGAGGAGCTTGCGTCATCCGGCGCCAGATACTTCTCCCACGGCCTCCAGAGCGGCTCCGTGGCAGTCATCCTCTCTATAGCGCCTTCTTCGGGCAGAATCTGATCCCAGGGCTTTAAGCACAGCTTGGCTAAGCCCGTGCTCCCCCCAGAACTTGATGCCGGCAGATACCTTTCCCAGGTTGTCCAATTTGTAGCGTTCATTCGCCGATCACCTGCGTTATATCTTTGTCCGTCTCTATTTAATTATGTTTAAGAATCGTTCATAAATATTCATATCATAATCAATGTGAAGTCCATGAAGAATTATTAGCATAAAGTATGCGGACCAAGAAAGAAGATCTGCTGTCTGAGATTCATCTGAGGTGTATCCTGCTGCTATTCATCATGCGATTTACATCTCCGCAAAGCAGCATAAGCCGTAAACTGATTGGAGCGCCGCGGCTTATCCCGAAAATGAAAGGAAAAAAAGAGTTGCACTTACCGGCTTGTTCTACTTCTGTCCAGCACCATCTGCTTGGTTGCCTTTTCGGCTTCGATGCTGCGCCGGCAGACCGGGCAGACCCGGATCCATTCCAGGCCGTCTGAGTCCTTCTGCAGATTGGCGGGAACGACCGACTCGATTCTGCGCAGCATGGGCTCCGTAGCATATCGTGCCCCGCAGATCTTGCATGCCACCAGATCAAAGGATAGATCAGGCTCAGGCACGGACTCATCGAAGGCCACCAGGGTCAGGGCTCTGGCCGGGCAGAACTCCACGCACAGATCGCACTCCTCTTTGCATCTCTTCCAGTGGACGCTGCGAATCTCTTCCGTCTCGGTGCGAACTATATTCTGACTTGGACAGACATTGGAGCAGGACCGGCAGCCCAGGCATAGACTGGCATCAACTTTGATCATCTTCTTACCCCCTGGGCGGCGGCCAGAGCAGCTCGTGCCCGCGCCCGGCGAGAGAGCAGTTCAAAATCGGTAGAGAGCGCATTGGCTGGACAGGTCTTAACGCAGGTTGGCGCATCTCTGCCCTCACACAGATCGCATTTGTGGGCAATCTTGTTCGTCCAGACCACTCCGTAAGGACAGGCCAGCTGGCAGAGGCCGCATCCCGTGCACTTTTCCACATCGAAAGCCGTGCGCTCTCCTTCCTTATGCAGAGCGCCGCTGAAGCAGGCCAGGGTACAATTTGCCTCCTCGCAATGATGGCAGAATATAGGAACCGAGGCAGTATCTCCTACAAAATGCACATTGATATGCCCACTGCCTGCATGAACTCTCTGGCAGGCTACCTCGCAGGAACGGCAGCCAATGCATCTAGCAATGTCAATATAAACCGGCATTTGATACCCCCGGGAGATCTTGCATAACTTTTATCATCTTTATCCCTTCAGTAAGTATAGAGATTGCTGTAGGGCCTCTTCGACCTGGGCTTGAGCCTGTAGAACTGAGACTGCATTATCTCTTCCTGGCTCAGGCAAGTTTCCGGAAAGCGTTCCAGGAATCG
>JAQVZT010000117.1 GCA_028708055.1 Methanothrix sp. | reverse complement strand
GCAGATGACTGAATATCTGATCATCATTGAAAAAGCCGAAAATAATTATGCAGCGTATTGTCCGGATCTGCCGGGAGTAATTGCCACTGGTCCAACGAAAAAGGAAACGCTGAAATTGATGAAAGAGGCGATTGAATTTCATCTGGAAGGGCTGAAGGCTGAACACCTCATCATACCTGAGCCAACAACTACCGCGGAATCGGTAGACGTAAGTGTGTGATTGCTGGATTTTCCTCCTGCAATCCAATTGAGGACTCCGGGTAGCAGCAGGGCCGTATTCTTTGCAGCTCTTGTCCCAGCCGTTGCTCGGTGGCCGCTGCCCGTGGGCCGGGCCGTCCGGGGCTGCGGCGATGTCGTAAGGGCGGGCGGGACTGTCTAGCGATCGGTTGCATTCGGGCGGAGCCGGGCTGGCCAGGACCACGGGTGCAAGGGACTGCACGAAATCGCAAATCTTCTGTATAAATTAACAGATCTTCGCCGCGAGCCCCGGGCCGGGAGTTGTGCCCGCCAGAGGCAAAGGCCAGCCGGGGCACAGCCGCCGCCGCAGTCTGCCAGTCGGGCTCGTACGCATGCGCACAGGCTAGTGCTTCGTGCCGCTTTAGTCCCGATCGGCAGCCTTGAGCCGCTGCTCGATATGCAGGGTCATCAGAACCTGTGTTGCCTTTTATCGACATCTGCCGCTCGTGCTCGCTACCAGGGAGAGTGAATGGATTCCTGCGCTTTTCGTTCTGGTTGGACAAAATCGGTCAAAGCTTGTCGATGCTTACATAATTAATATTTTGGAACAAGAGGGTTGAAATATCTTGATGGCAATTTATTGGATGGTATCCGATCATGGAAGTTATCGATGAAGTTGCGAGTGCGCTGAAGATGGATCGTGATGTTCTTGCTCGATCCAGTCTCAAGGCATTCTTAGAGAGAGAACTCAGATGCATTGAAGCTGAGATCTTCGAGATTGGATCAAAGCATGGCGTCAGATCCATCTTTGAGCTGGACGATAAGCTGAAAAAAGGGGAAGTTCGGGAAGAAGATATTCTAGATGATTTTCAGGAACTCGATTACCTCGAATCCAGGAGAGATGAGATATTAGCCGCAATGAAAAGTCTTCCTCTGCAGTAGAGGATCTCACAGTTCTGAAGAGAATCATCGATGCGGAATATGCGGATATTATAATCGATTCGATAATCTCTCGTGGCAAGCTCAGAGCATTTTTGGATGATAGCTCCTTTATTGATGTGTGGTTCTCGCTGAAAATTGCAGGCCGTTTTTCCTATCATTGGGAGCGGAGGCACATCGATGGCTCCATGTACCGCCATGACAATTTTCCGGATACAAACTGGCAAGGAGTATCGACTTATCCCAAACACTTTCATAATGGCTCTCAGGATGCTGTTGAGGATAGTCATTTGGATGATGATCCCGTTATTGGATTGCGCCAATTCATGGAATTTGTCCGCGTTCAGCTTGCTGAAATGGGCAAATAATATATTGCTGGTACTGAGGCGCTAACGGGGAAACTCATGGCGGAGCCAGGCCGGCCAGGATCACAGGCGAAGGTGAAGGCGCGCAGATGCGAAGCCGCAAAGTATCGGCATGATTTAACAGATCTTCGCCAGGAGCCCTCGGACCGGGGCGTGGTGCCGCTAGTGGGCAAAGGCCATCCTGGGCCACAGCCGCCGTCCGCCGGGCAGGCTCGCACGCACGCGCACGGGCGAGCGCTCGGGCGCGGGGACGGGCGGGGCTTGAATCTAAAAATCAGAGCAGAAAATGCTGATGTTCAAGGCAATTGCAGGCTTGGTGGTCGTTGAGATCAATCAGAGTGACTTTCTTCATCGTCCATATCAACTAGATGTTTCTCTAACTCATCAATGCTTCCGAAAGAAACTGCAGTCTCTGCTTCTTTTTCCCAGTCAACCTTTTTAGCATCTGGATATGCTTCTATCAGATTTTTAGGGTTCCAATGCAAAATATCCGAGCCGATCCAAGAGAAGATTTCCATGAGAAACTCCTCATCAGAGCGGTCATCATCTGCTTCTTTGAATAACTCAAAATCGCTTCTTCCTATGGATGGATATATTTCGCTCAATACTACATGACCATCTTCCTGAAGGACAAGTCCATAAAACCAGTTCTCTGTGCAAGGTAGATTCTGGATCTCCTCATCGGTCCATATGTGAACCATCTTGCCATAGAGTTCTATAGGCATATTAACGAGTATTGTCCTTGAGACAATTTAGTCTTTGTCCATTCCTTTATCTCATTTCGGGCCGCTTCCCATGAGCCGGGCCGTTCGTGGCCTGGGGCGATGTCGCAGGCAGGCGAGCGAGGTTAGCTGGCAAGCGATTGTATCAGGCAGAGCAAGAGGATGAATTGGCCTCGAAGATCAGGACTTGCTCTGTGGGCCGCACGATTATTCAAGTAATCAATAAGCTCAGGCGGCAACGTAATTGCAGATCTCTACCTGTGATCCTGTTCTTGCCCTTTCCTCAGCATCTTTAAGGAGCTTGGCCGTAACCTCTTCACTGATATATGCCTCACCGCAGTTCGGGCAGACTTGAGCGGGCACGCATTTAACTACCATTGTGAGGCATCCTCGCTCAAGGGTAATTGAGGTTGTTCCGGGCTTAGTGAATGCTTTTTTGCAGATAACGCACTTCATTGGATCCTCTTCCTGCATTCCCCATCCCATTCTAAAGGATCGGGCTCGTAAACTGTGATTATTACTATTTCATCATCAAAGCAATTATTTGCTGCCACGACATGAATCAAGCGACCTCGGTAACATGACAGGATGAGGCGGCTCGGATAAGGTGTGTCGTCTGGATAATCTTCTATCACCTCTCCTGTCTCCAGCGCGTACCTGACTTCTTTTTCGCTGATTTTTCGCTCGAACATCCGCTTCACAGCGTGAAGGCGATAGGTGATTTTTTCGCTTATCATAGCCAGGCCATCATTAATCTGGATGCTGCCTTATCCCTTAAACCTTTCTCGACCTGGAATAATTCAGCTAACTGCCAGCATCATCGCCAGCAAGCAAAAGGACTGCGCTCTGGCGGCGCTAGAAGCGATTTCTC
The DNA here is from genome assembly GCA_028708055.1 of Methanothrix sp. Classification (GTDB taxonomy): domain Archaea; phylum Halobacteriota; class Methanosarcinia; order Methanotrichales; family Methanotrichaceae; genus Methanothrix. The sequence continues at coordinate 4,673 of JAQVZT010000117.1, read as the reverse complement.
TCGGGCAGAGCCGGGATGGCCAGGATCACGGGTGCACCAGATAGCGAGAAGCCGCAAAGCTTCGGCATGAATTAACAGAATCTTCGCCGGGAGCCCTCGGGCCGGGGCATGATGCTGCTCGCAGGCAAAGGCCAGCCGGGGCAAGAGCCGCAGTCTGCCAGGCGGGCTCGCACGCATGCGAACAGGCTCGCGCTCGGGTGCGGGGGACGGGCGGGCATGACGTATTTAGATGCATTTTGTCTGCTAGTTAACTTTTAATAGCATGTTGTACATAAATTAAAGAAAGTCTAATAATATTTGCTATGGAGTAAATCATGTCAGTAGAGGTTTCTGTAAACTCGGCCAAAAAAAATCTCGAAGATATTCTGGCGAAGCTATCTCCCGGTGAGACCGCGACTCTGATCGGCCCAGAGGGGAGGCCCATGGCTGTATTGGTTCCACTAAGATCCTCTGATGATGTGGCAGGGGAAATTGACTGGGATGCAGAATGGCAGACCTTGGCCCATGAAATCGATTCTGCATGGAAGAGCGAAAAGAGCGCTTTGCAGATTCTTGCAGAGATGAGGAGATGAACCTGACGATTGATGCCAGCGTCTTTGTCTCCGCTGCCCGGCCTTCCGAAAAACAATATCCTCTGAGCTACAGGTTTCTGCATAGGGTGAAAGGATCAAGGATTTTCTGTCCCACGCTTGTGCTTGCCGAGTGTGGAGCGGCTATTGCCAGGCCAATTGGAGACTCTCGTTTATCCAGGAGGCTGGTCAATCTCATAAAGCATTTTCCAGGGATGACACAGGTTGCTCTGGATCTGCCTCTCGCATTTCGTGCGGCAGAGATTGCCATTGAAAATCGTCTTCGTGGCGCAGATGCCGTTTACGTTGCTGTTGCTGAGGATTTTGACTCAGTCTTGGTTTCATGGGATGAAGAGATGTTAGAACGCTGTCCCGAATCAGTGCTTGCAATGAGCCCTGAACAATGGCTGGAAAACGTTCAGGGACTGGCGGGCGGGAATAAGACCTTTTTAGGAAGCTTCTCCGACTAAGCAATACTTGCCGATTGAGGGCAGCAGCATACTGCGCTCCGCGGTGCTCGTGTCCCGGCTGGCGCTCGTGGCCGCTACCGAGGGGCCATGCCGTCCGAGGTTGCGGCTTTGTCGCTGGGCGGGCGGGATTGCCTGGCGACCGGTTGCCATCGGGCGGAGCCGGGCTGGCCGGGACCACGGGCGCACGGGACAGCACGAATCCGCAAAGCTTCGGTACGAATTAACAGATCTTCGCCAGGAGCCCTCGGGCCGGGATGTGGTGCTGCAGGAGGCAAAGGCCAGCCGGGGCAGGAGCAGCCGCCGTCCGCCAGGCAGGCTCGCACGCATGCACGCAGGCGAGCGCTCGGGTGCCGGTCGGACGTGAGGGCCAGTTGGCTTCAGGCTGGGCGGCTTTTCCGGGGAGCTGGACATTTGGAAACGACAGTGACTTGCGGTCATTATTAGCGGATAATTATAACCAAGCAGCAACGGGCCAACCATAAAAGGCACGAAGACACAAAGGACGCACAAAGACCAGCTTGGCAATTCTTGCGGGGACACCAGCAGCCGCGCCAAAGCCGTGGATGCAGCTTTCAAGAACGCCTGCCCCGGGAAAACGTTTGCCGCTACATATGTCGTCTTTCCTGACCAATATCCTCAAGCACGCGCTTCGTCTCTCGCTTTAGATTTGGAATATCCCCTTGAACGATTTCCCAGATAATCTCCAGGTTCACGTTAAAATAAGCGTGAATCATGCGGTTTCTAAGGCCTATCATCTGACGCCAGGGAATATGCGGATAATCGCCACGCAGGTCATCGGATAGATTGCGAGCAGCTTCTCCCATAACCTCTAGCTGTCTAATTACTCCATCTTGAATCAGATTGTCTTTCATAAACTCTTCATGAGAGACGCCATCGGTGTAGTGCTCTATCTGCATGAAGGCATCCATGATATGGCGAAGATAAACCGAGTCATCTTTCTTCATAGAGCAGAACCAAATCCTTTTCTGCGTAGGGTCGCAAATATGGACTTAGAGAGCCTTCAGCTATAAGTTCCACTTCCCTTCCCAGAACGCGTCCAAGCTCTTCTTCCAGGCCGAACCATGCCAGCCCAAGTCGGGGACGGCTGTCTGCGGCTCTTAGTTCCACCAGAAGGTCGATGTCACTTTCTGGTGTCTCCTCGCCCCGAGCAAAAGACCCGAAGACGGCAATGCGCTTAACGTAGGGCCTGAGCAATGGCAAAACTGTATCCCTCAGCTCCTCAAATCGATTCATTGGGTCTCCTTTCTATCACGGTATCAGATATAATTCCGTATTTAGTAGCTCTATACTTAAATAGATAAGGGAAAGGAGATACTGTCTCTGATTTGAGCGCCGCCTTTTCAAGTTTTTCTTCTTTATGGACCTTTGTCGATTGAAGAGAGGTTTATGCTGCAGCCCGCCTGCACGCACGTGCTCGGGGGCGGGCGGGATTGCCTGGCGACCGGTTGCCATCGGGCGGAGCCGGGCTGGCCGGGACCACGGGCGCACGGGACAGCACGAATCCGCAAAGCTTCGGCATGAATTGACAGATTTTCACCGGGAGCCCCTCGGGCCGGGCTGTGTTGCCGCCAGAGGCAAAGGCCAGCCGGGGCGCAGCTGCCATCCGCCAGGCGGGCTCGCACGCACGCGCACAGGCGAGCGCTCGGGGGCAGGAGGACGGGCAGGGATGATGCCTTTCGAGACAATTTGTCTGCTAGTTAACTTTTAATAGCATGTTGTACATAAATTAAAGAAAGTCTAATAATATTTGCTATGGAGTAAATCATGTCAGTAGAGGTTTCTGTAAACTCGGCCAAAAAAAATCTCGAAGATATTCTGGCGAAGCTATCTCCCGGTGAGACCGCGACTCTGATCGGCCCAGAGGGGAGGCCCATGGCTGTATTGGTTCCACTAAGATCCTCTGATGATGTGGCAGGGGAAATTGACTGGGATGCAGAATGGCAGACCTTGGCCCATGAAATCGATTCTGCATGGAAGAGCGAAAAGAGCGCTTTGCAGATTCTTGCAGAGATGAGGAGATGAACCTGACGATTGATGCCAGCGTCTTTGTCTCCGCTGCCCGGCCTTCCGAAAAACAATATCCTCTGAGCTACAGGTTTCTGCATAGGGTGAAAGGATCAAGGATTTTCTGTCCCACGCTTGTGCTTGCCGAGTGTGGAGCGGCTATTGCCAGGCCAATTGGAGACTCTCGTTTATCCAGGAGGCTGGTCAATCTCATAAAGCATTTTCCAGGGATGACACAGGTTGCTCTGGATCTGCCTCTCGCATTTCGTGCGGCAGAGATTGCCATTGAAAATCGTCTTCGTGGCGCAGATGCCGTTTACGTTGCTGTTGCTGAGGATTTTGACTCAGTCTTGGTTTCATGGGATGAAGAGATGTTAGAACGCTGTCCCGAATCAGTGCTTGCAATGAGCCCTGAACAATGGCTGGAAAACGTTCAGGGACTGGCGGGCGGGAATAAGACCTTTTTAGGAAGCTTCTCCGACTAAGCAATACTTGCCGATTGAGGGCAGCAGCATACTGCGCTCCGCGGTGCTCGTGTCCCGGCTGGCGCTCGTGGCCGCTACCGAGGGGCCATGCCGTCCGAGATTGCGGCTTTGTCGCTGGGCGGGCGGGATTGCCTGGCGACCGGTTGCCATCGGGCGGAGCCGGGCGGGACAGGAGCACGGATGCAATGGAAGGCGCACAGGTGCGAAGCCGCAAAATACCGGCATGAATTAACAGATTTCATCGGAGCCCTCGGGCCGGGCCGCGGTGCCGCCAGAGGCAAAGGCCAGCTGGGGCCGAAGCCGACGTCTGCTAGACAGATCTGGAAATTCATGTTTATAAATCCAAGACGCAATAGGTGATTTATTTAGATTGATACGGCATTCTCTAAGGAGACATGTATGATTTGATATGGACAATGTCTTGTCGAAAAACTTCGAGGAAGATCTATATAATCATTATTTAATTATATTATTTATTTTTTTAATTAATAACTCAATCTCGCCAATACATGCAAGTTCATCATTTGTAGCTATTTCTGCAATTCTCTTCCCTAATTCGGGCTTTCCCGGCCTTCTTGCGTCCCTGCCGCAATTATTATTGATATATGTTCTGACTTTCTTTAAGATACGATCAGAAAATTTTCCACTATTTCTTAAATCAGATATTTCTTCTTTCATCCATATATCTTCACCATTTTTTGGCCAATATGTATTTAAACATCTGCAAATTAATTCGTCAGAAAAGAGATCTTCAAACTCTTTTTTTCCAGCTAATATCACATTATTTCTCAAAAAGTCATCGTCAAAATTTATTTGTCTAAGTTTATCTGGTGTAATTTTTCTAGATCTATCGCTTTGAGTATCTCTATCAAGAAATAATATGGTAGCTTTGCTTTTATTCCTATTCAATAGTTTTAAAAAGGATTCCCAGCTAGCATTGCCTTCGAGATTTATTAAAACAACACCGTCTTCTGAAATTGATCTAGATACAATTTTTGGTAGCGTGCCAAAAATGCTGTAATTTATGCTTGCCCTGTATCCCATCCAATTCATTCCTCTAAGGATAAATACTTTCTACCGGTTATCCACTCCTCATTAATATCCATCAAAATGCAGACGGCTAT
>JAQVZT010000116.1 GCA_028708055.1 Methanothrix sp. | reverse complement strand
GAAAAGGCAGCAACGCTTGCCATATCCAGATCCAGCAACTTCTCTAAAAAGCCGCACTGAAGAAGCGTGGCCTCCTGGAAGGTCTTAATCAGCCCTGACATACTGGCTCCTCTACTGATCACTCCAAGATAAGCCTTTTCTTTTTAAGTTGGTTGTGCCTGGATTGAATGCACAACCCTGCGACAGTCGCTAAGACTCCTGAGCCAAGACTCCTGAACTGAGAGCTAAGTTACTATCTCATGCAGAAGATTCCTTTCATTGGCCAGCCTGATCTCCTGGGCTATCCTCCTGCCGTTGGACAGGCCGGGCTCTATCAGATCGGAATAGGGCGACCCGCTCATGTAGAGGTTGGTTCCGGCTACGATCCTGGCTGATATCTCGAAGATCTTGAACTCCAGCTCATCAGTGACTATGGTCTCCAGGCTGAAGGCTCCGATCATCCCGCCGAAGAGCTCCAGGCTGGTCTCCACAACCCTCTCACCCAGCTCGAAAGCACGGGGGAGAAGCGACTCGCGCAAAACAAGAGGCAGGTTGCCGGTGACCACGAAGCTGGGATAGATGCCAGCCTCTGCCAGCTCTTTCATGCTTCCGATGCGGAAGATCTCGTCTGCATTGGACTCGACGCGCCTGTCAATGCCCAGCATCTGCAAGGACCCCTTGGAGAGCCTGTATCCGTCCTCTCTGATGGGCGAATAGAAGAAATGAATATAATATCTGGTGCCAAGGATGAACTCCTGGATGGTGTACTTCTCCTCTGCTTTCATCTTTGCCTGCAGCTCATCTTTGGTCTTGGCAATGAAAAAGCCCCTTCCGCCTTTGGCTCCATGGTACTTGATGATCACCGGCCGGTCGATATCATCCGCCGTTTCAAACCGCATGGGAACATTTACCCCGGCCTTGAGAAGCCATTCCCTCTCCATCTCCCGGTCGCTCTCCCAGGCCAGGACGCGCCTGTTTCCAAAGGTGGGAACGGCTAGCGATTCAAACTTCTCAATCCCCAGGTACTCAACCAGAGAGCCGTGCGGAATTATGATCACATTCTCGGCTACCAGATCATCGGCATAATCCAGGAGGGCCTTGTAGCTCTCCACGGAGAGGAACTTGTCCGGCTTTGCCTGTGGGAATGCGTCGTAAAACCGGGGAGGCTGACCGATGCAGATTCCAATGGTTTTAAAGCCCTCCATGCGCGCACCATGGAAAATTTGCAGGCTGCTGTGAGAGCAGATGGTAGCAATGGTAAGGTCGTTCTTATCGTATCCCTTCAAAATCTTCTGAATATCCTCTTTGGAAATCATGGCGATGACCTTTGAAACGATCAGGTTGGTATGAAGGTAGATAAACCCTTCGCAATGACCTTAGTACAGCAAATGGAAAAAGAGCGAAAAGCGGAAAAAACAAAAAAGAAGATCCAAAGCCCTCTCTAGATCCCGCCGAAGATATCCCCTTTGGCCTTTTCTCTCATACCTTCCCTTTCCATTTTCATGGTCGATTCCAGGGCTTTTTTGTAGAACCGATCTGTGTACTCCTTGGCCATCCTCCGGGCGGAGAAGCCCTGTCCGGCAACCTTGATGGCCTCCTTCATGATGGCAGTCCAGCCGTGTGAGACCCCATCCTCGTCCACATCGTAGAACAGCGGCACAATGTCCTTTTCCAGCAAATCGTAGATGGCTGATGCGTCGCGTGCATCCCTGTCCGGCCCCTCAGATGCGCCTTCTACTGCCCAGCCGTTCTTGCCGTTGTAGCCTTCAATCCACCATCCGTCCAGGATGGAGAGCTGAGGAACGCCGTTCAGGGTGGCCTTCATGCCGCTCGTTCCGCTCGCTTCCATGGGCGGCTGGGGATTGTTGACCCAGACATCAACGCCATGCACCAGATACTGGGCAAGAAGCTCATCGTAGTCCTCCACAAAGGCGATGCGCCCTCCGAAGGACTGGTCTTTGGCGGCCTTGAAGACCATTTGCAGAAGCTGCTTGCTCTGCTGGTCATCCTGATGGGCTTTTCCTGCGAAGATGATCTGCACCGGCCTGCTGGGATCGCCTACGATTCTGGCCAGGCGGCCCATATCCTGCAAGAGGAGCGTGGGCCGTTTGTAGGAGGCAAATCGTCTGGCAAAGCCTAAAGTGAGGGCGGACGGATCGAGCAGCACTCCTGACGCCATGACGTTATTGAGGTCCGAGCCGGATTTGCGCCACTTGTTGCGGGCCCGTTCTCTGATCTTGGCGATGGCCATCTCCTTCATGAAGCGGTGGTGCTCCCAGATAACGCGGTCCGGTATCTCGTCGACCAGTTGCCATATGGCCGGCTGGTCGTGCTCATCGAGCCACGTCCTTCCCATGTACTGGTTGAAGATCTCGTCGCCCAGTCGCCTGTCGATCCAGGAGGGAACATGCACTCCATTGGTGATGTAGTCGATGGGGACGCGGTCCACATCCAGCTCCGGCCAGAGCTGCTGCCACATGTTCCTGCTGACCTCCCCATGCTTCCTACTCACTGCATTTCTGTAGGCGCTGGAGCGCAGAGCAAAAGCGGTCATGTTGAATCCATCTGGATTAGAGGGATTCATTCCCAGGCGGAATAGCTCATCTCGGGAGAGATCCAGAGTGGGAAGGTATGAGCCGAAGTACTTGTCCATCAGCTTATAAGAAAAGACATCATGGCCGGCTGGAACTGGCGTATGCGTTGTGAAGACCGTGCTGCTGCGCACACGCTCGAAGGCATCTCTGTAGCTTGCGCCCTCATCGACCATCTCCCGTATCCTCTCCAGGATAGCAAAAGCAGGATGGCCCTCATTGCAGTGGAGAACGGAATAGTCCACACCCAGGTGACGCAGGACGCGCACTCCTCCAATGCCCAGAACTATCTCCTGGCGGAGGCGCTGCTCCAGGTCGCCGGTGTAGAGCCGGTCGGATATAACCCGATTCCAGGGGTCGTTGGCCTCGCTGGAGGTATCGATCAGATAGAGGCTGGTCTTTCCCACCTGGACCTTCCAGACCTCTAAATAGATTGGCGGATCCATGATCGGAACTTTGACGGTGATCGGCTCTCCGCTGCCGTCCTCCATCTTCATAATGGGGGCGTTCTCCCGGTCCATCATCTCGCAGGCGCCCATCTGCCAGCCGTCCGGAGAGATCATCTGGCGGAGGTATCCCTGCGGATACATGAATCCGACCGCCACAAGGGGCAGTCCCAGGTCGCTGCACTCTTTGAGGAAGTCTCCTGCTAGAAATCCCAGGCCGCCCGCGTAGAAAGGAAGCGCATGATGCAGGCCGTACTCGGCTGAGAAGTAGGCGATCCTGCATTTATCCAGCTGATCAAAACGGCTGCAAAACCATCCTGTGGAAGGGTCCATGTAGCCGTTGAACCGGGTCATGACTGCCTCATAGTGCCTGAGAAAGTGCGGGTCGGATGCCGCTGCCTCGAGAGCAGGCCCATCCATGCGGTTGATCATCTTTACAGGATTATGGTTGCTCAAATACCAGCCCCGTCGATTGAGTAGCTTGAAGAGAGCCCGGCCTTCCGGGTGCCAGCTCCACCAGAGGTTGTAGGCCAGCTCTCGTAGTCCAGAGATCCTTTCGGGAAGATGGGGAAACTTGTCTTTAGTGCCTTGCATGAATCTGTCCGCTCCCTTGAGGACGAAAAGGAGGCTCTTCTAAGAGATATATCCTTCGAATTGCGGCAAAAACGATAACAGTACTATCTTATGGTTTGAGTATCGAAAATTCTCGAAGAAGAAACAATGTCAATGAAGGTCAAAGAGCCTCCGGTCGCGGTGGGATAAGAACGTCCACCTATGTTTCTAAGGAATTGTTCTGCGATTGGCCTTTGCCTTTCAATTCCCTTTCTCTGGAGAAAGCCTTCTCTGCCTATGTTTCGCGACCCATTTTACGAAGAGCAATGCCCTTTTGATGACATAATTCAGATTTGTCCGGGTTCAGCTTTATAGCCTGATCAAAGCATTCTGTGGATTCATCAACAATTCATTGCCATCCAAACCGATTCGACCCATGGCGAGGCCCTGGATGAGATGCGCTATCCCTATCCACCCAAGCCAAAGTCAGGTTGGGATTCAAGCTTGATTGCCTCATTAAAACTGCCCTGCTCCCCCAAGGCGATGCCATTTTCGATCAATGATTGGGGCAATATTGGGGCCCTGCATGCTCAGCCATCCTTCCGCATTCTTCTGACCGCTTGCTATTGTCATCAATACCAGAAAAATGATAAACAATGCGATTTTCAAGCTCATCTCAGATTAGCCTCTTCTGGACCAATCTCAAGTTGACATCTTGCGCCCCTTATCAAGCATTTGAGCCTTGGCATTGGCCTTAGCATTAGCCTTGAGCTTCAGCCTTTTGCCTTTCTCGCTATGAACTGGCGAGCCAGCCTCGCTGCCAGAAGCGCAGTCTGGCCGTGGTCGTAAGCCGGAGTCAGCTCGTTTATGTCCATTCCCACCGCCTGCGGCGCGACGCGCTCAACTACCCTGGAGACATCCCACGATGAGAGGCCAAATGGCTCGGGGTTTCCCACCGCAGGGGCAAATGCCGGATCGATAGCATCGAGGTCAATGGACAGATAGATCCGCTCGCAATTCATTTTTTCTATTGCCCTTTCCAGAACATCCTCGATTCCCCTCTCATGGACCTCGCGGGAGGAGTGATACGATATTCCTCCCTCCTTCGCGAAGGAGAACTCCTCTTTGCAGCCGCTGCGAATGCCGATGGCGGCATAAGCGCCTATGCCCTTCTTCTCCAGAATTCTCCGGCTGGCGCAGGCATGGCTGTATCTGGTATTTCCGAAGCTTTCTCGCAGATCCAGATGCGCATCCAGCACCAGTACGCCCAGCGATCCTTTCTGTGCCAGTCCCTCGGCAATTGGCGGGGCAATGGAATGCTCTCCTCCCAGGAAGATGGGAACGGCGCGATCTGGCAGGAAGGCTATGCATTCCTTAATAGTCTCTTCTGCATAGACGGGGTCCGCGCCAAGGTCCATGTTCCCCAGGTCGCAAATGGCAATCTCGGATAGATCAAGATCATAATTATAGTCGTAGCTCTCAAAGTTAAAAGAGGCCAGGCGGATGGCATCCGGCCCCTCCCGTGAGCCGGACCGAAAAGATGCGGTGCCGTCAAAGGGAAGCCCCACCACTACGTAACCTGCATCCTGCAAATCCGCGTCGGCGTCGGCAAAGCCGCACCTTTGAAACATGAATATATTGGAAAGGTTTTAGCGCAGGTCCAGCTTGGTCCTGCCCATGACGAAGAGATACGGAACCTCTTTTCCTTCCTCGATCTTATCCTTTTGATCCCCGGTTATGGGAATGTCGACCGTGGCATAGCTTCCCAGGTCCATGAGCTGCACCGAGGTGTCGCCTATGGATAGTACCTGTCCGCTCTTGCGCTCTACTGTGGGCACATAAATCTTGGTGGTAACCGGCTGAACGATGGACTTCTTCTGGTTGTCGAAGATGCCTATCGCATCCACTCTGGCCTTGGCGCTGCCATGTTTGCCGGGCTTGGAATGGGATATGCTCTTGATTATGCATGGCTCTTCGTCGATGATAACGTATCTTCCTTCCTTCAGCTCTCTAACCTCAACCTGCTCCTTCATTTCATCACTCCTAAGGGCGAATGCAACTCTCCTATTTAAAGGATGTCTTTCATGCGGCGCAATGCTTCCTCAAGCTGAGAGCGCGCCGCAGCATAAGAGATTCGGATGTGCTCTCTTCCACCCGGCCCAAAGGCAGATCCGGGGACCGTGATGACACCGGCCTTGCCCAGGCGGGCGGCCACCTCGTCTCCGTCGCCCACTCGAGGAAAGAGGTAGAAAGCGCCTTCCGGTTCGACTATATCGACGCCCAATTCCCTGAATCCTTTTACCAGCAGATCCCGGCGAGCCTTGAATTCGTCTCTCATCAGAGCTACGCAATCCTGGGGTCCGGTGATGGCCTCCAGAGCCGCAGCCTGGGAGATGGAGCTTGCGCACGCCTGGACATACTGGTGAATCTTGAGAAGCTGATCGAGGGCGCCGCCTTTGGCAGCCAGATATCCCAGACGCCAGCCGGTCATGGCATATGTCTTGGATACGGCGTTCACAGTGATGACGTTATCTGAGAACTGGCCTGGGCTGACGTGTCGTCCCTGGTAGATGAAATGTTCATAAACCTCATCGGAGAGCACCCAGATGCCTTTGTCATCGGCGATCTCGGCAATGGCGCGCATCTGCTCGGGCGTTGCCACCGAACCGGTGGGGTTAGATGGCGAGTTTACAATTATGAGCCGGGTCCTGTCTGTGATCCGCTCCAGGATATCGTCCGGCGCGAGGCGAAGATGATCATCAAGAGGCACACTCACCGGTATTCCACCCACCAGGCGGGTAAGCTCGGCATAGGATAAGAAGCTCGGATCGCCTATCAGAACCTCTTCGCCCTCGTCGACCAGAGCGGCTATGACCAGGAAGAGAGCCTCGCTGGCACCGCTCGTGACCATTATCTCCTCGGCAGTGCAGTCGATCCGGTTCTCAGAGCAGAACTTTTCCGCGATGGCAGACCGAAGCTGCGGCAGGCCGCAGTTAGGCGTATAGCCGCACATTCCGTTTTCAATTGCCGCAATAGCCGCCCTTTTAATGTGCTCCGGCGTGTCGAAGTCCGGCTGGCCCAGTCCCAAATTGACCGACCCCGGGGCCGCGCCTTCAAAACATTTCCTTATGCCTGATATCTCAATCTTCTCTGTGCAGCTTGCATATCTCATGGCTCCTCTCTCCTGCTAACAGCTCCCGCCAGCTCATCTTTGTAGATCACATTCAGCGTGCCGAAACAATCGAGCCTGGAAAGCTCCTCTTTTATCAGGTTCATCCTAACTCTGCCCCCCCTCCAGTAAAGGGTGATCTTGACATCCTCTTTCTCCGTCTCCTGGGAGATAGACTGCATGAACATCTCCAGAGCCCTGCTATTGGAGAACGGGACGACAAATATTGCCCGGTACTTCTCTTTCTTTCGGGCGTAGGAGGTGAGGATGTAGCCGTTGTTCTCGAACTCGCTGATCTTCTCGAAAGGGCATAAGACCTCCTTTTGATGCTCAGCAGTTCCGTCCACCTTGGAGATGATCAGGAGGATCCTGGCGATGGTGGATTTGTCAAATTTCTTTCCAAACCAGATATTGATAGCGCCCTGGGTCAGGACAATGGATACCGCCGGGCCGCTCACCTCAATGGAGACCGGCTCCTGCTTGTTGCCTGGGGAGCTGGGCATAGCAGTCTAGATCGAGCGTAGCCAATATAACCGTTTCGAGAATAGTCTTAGATCGAGGTAACTGTAACATGGATGATTGTCTGGCAGCATTAAAAAAAGAGTTTTCTGAGGAGCCCTATGCCAAGATGTTCGGCATTGAGATCTTGCAGCTTGAGCCTGGGCACGCCACTCTTAAGATGAATACCTGCGAGAAAATGAATAATCTCTTCGGCGCAACTCATGGTGCAGCCATCTTCTCGCTGGTTGATGCCACATTCGAGCTGACCGTCAATTCGCATGGCACCGTAGCTGTGGCTTTGAGCGTAAATATGAATTATCTCAATGCTCCTCTTCCTGGCGAGTGCTTGCAGGCAGAAGGGCGAGAGGTCAATCGTTCCCGGAAGATATCCGCCTGCCAGATCTCGGTCACAGGGCAGGACGGCAGACCAATCGCTGCCTGCCAGTGCCTGGCTTACCGGAAGAAGGACAGATTGCCGTTCCTCTAAAGCAGAGTTTATATCTCATTGCAGATTAAA
>JAQVZT010000115.1 GCA_028708055.1 Methanothrix sp. | reverse complement strand
TCCCGCCATCTAGTTAAACCAGCGCGCTCAATAGCAATCTAATAATTGTGTGGGGAAGAATATGCCGGCAGATAAAGCTCCATCCAGAGTCATCATCGCATTGATTCAAACCACTGTTAGCGAAGACCTCGAATACAACCTGAAGAGAACCGTGGAAAAAGTGATAGACGCCGCAAGCAAAGGCGCGAAGATCGTTTGCCTCCAGGAGCTTTTCCGCACACGCTACTTTCCGCAATGGGACAAAAAAGATGCCTCGGTGCTGTCGGAGAGCATCCCCGGCCCGTCCACGCAGGCCTTTTCCGACCTGGCTAAAGAGCTGCAAATAGTGATAATAGTCCCCCTCTTCGAGAGAGATGAATCGGGATTTTACAACTCCGCAGCGGTAATTGATGCAGACGGCAGCCTTCTTCCCGTCTATCGCAAGGTGCATATTCCCCACGATCCGCTCTTTTACGAGCAGAGCTACTTTACTCCCGGAGAGGAGATCCGGATTTACGATACCCGCTATGCCAGATTTGCCGCCCTCATCTGCTACGACCAGTGGTTCCCGGAAGCAGCGCGCGCTGCCGCCCTGGGCGGAGCCGAGATCATCTTCTATCCCACAGCTATCGGCTGGATAAATGGGGAGGAGGACCCGGATGAGGGCGACTGGCATGATGCCTGGGAGACGGTGCAGAGGGGCCACGCCATCGCCAATAGCGTCTATGTGGCTGCTGCCAACCGCGTAGGCCAGGAAGGAGATCTGGTCTTCTGGGGTAGCTCCTTTGTCTGCGACCCATTCGGAAAAATCCTGGCCCGCGCCAGCAGCAGCGATGAGGAGACGCTGGTTGTGGAACTGGATCTGGCCATGAACGAGTCGGTGCGGAAGGGCTGGGGCTTCTTCCGCAACCGCAGGCCAGACCTCTACTGGCCGCTCATCGAGATGGTAAAGGAAAAGCATGCAGAAATGCCGCAGCGTCGATCCGGGTCTGGAGCCGGGCTCTGCCTTCAGGAGACGCCCCTTTCCCTGGGCTACCACATGCCTGCAGAATGGGAACGCCACGAGGCCATCTGGCTCTCCTGGCCATACGACCTGGACAGCTTCCCTGAGATCGAGGCGGTGGAGAAAGCCTACCTGGCGATCATTAAAGCCATTCACGCTGGCGAGATCGTCAACCTGCTGGTCAAAGACGAGCTTATGCAGAAGGAGGTCGTAGACCGGCTGAGAGATGAGAAGGTCGATCTGCACCGGGTTCACTTCCATGTGATAGATTACGCGGATGTCTGGTTCAGGGACTATGGCCCAACCTTTGTCGTAAACCGGGATGATGCAATTGGTGCGGGAAGGAGCGTGGCTGCGGTAAACTGGATCTTCAACGCCTGGGGAGAGAAATACGCTGAACTCATGGGCGACAGCAGAATCGGCAGTCTCATCAACGAGGACCTTATGATGGACTGGTTCCAGCCGGGAATCGTTATGGAGGGCGGTTCCATCGATGTGAACGGCTGCGGAACGGTTCTCACCACGGAGCAGTGTTTGCTCAACAAGAACCGCAACCCCGCTCTGAGCAAAGAGGAGATCGAGGGCTATCTGAAGAATTATCTGGGCGTGAGAAAGGTCATCTGGCTGAAAGAGGGCATCGCCGGGGATGACACAGACGGGCATGTGGATGACATTGCCAGATTTGTCAGCCCCACCACGGTGCTGTGCGCCTACGAGGACGATCCGGAGGATGAGAACTTCCTGCCTCTGAAGAGAAACTATGAGCAGCTATGTGAGGAGACCGACCAGGACGGACTTCCCCTGACGGTCATCAAGCTGCCCATGCCCGGGCGGGTGGGTGCAGAGCGCCGGCTGCCTGCGAGCTACGCGAACTTCTACATCGGCAATGAGGTGGTCATGGTGCCGGTTTTCGGGCATAAAACCGATAAGAAAGCCTTGAAGATCATTCAGGAGGCCTTCCCGGACAGGAGGGTTGCGGGCATAAGCTGCCGGGAGATGGTGCATGGTCTTGGGACGGTGCACTGCATCAGCCAGCAGCAGCCGATTTAATCAATTAGGGAGAACGAATATGTAAATTCAGATAGGCTCCCCAAATTTTCTAATGCTTCTAGGCCTAAATTTAAAATAATCAGTACCGGGATCAATAATTGTACCAGGAACAAAGTCGTCAGCGCTTGGAATGGCATCTTCCATATCTGCAATGGCAGCAGGATTAACCGATCATGTGTGGACTATCGAGGAACTCATGATGAAAGTTGTAGTACCTATGCGAAACAGCACAAAATAGGGAGAATGCCTGATATTAATCTCTTCGCATAATGCCGTGTCCCTTATCCTTAATTAGCCTATTTATGTACAGCTTCGCCCACAGGTAGCTCACAAGGCTCCCGCTGATGTTGCCGAAGACTATTCCCCACCAAATGCCGTGCTCTCCCAGCCCCAGGACCATTCCCAGCACGAAGGCCATCATGGTTATGAGGATCACATCCCGGAGCATATTGAGAAAGAGCGAGGTAAGCCCCTTTCCCGCTCCCTGAAAGAAGCTGGCGGACATGATTCCCGGCGAGACGAAGGGATAAAAGAGGCACATAGCATGCATGAACGCGACCAGTGACGGAGCGAGGTGTGCGCTATCGGCGCTGAAGGTAAAGAGCGCAGTAATCTGCGGGGCAAAGATGCCGGTTACAACAGCCGTAGCGGCTCCGATGGCCAGGCCAAGCTTCGTGGAATAGCTGTGAATTACGGAGAGGCTCTCGTACCTTCTCGCACCGAAGGCCGCCCCGGCAACCGATATCTCCGCAGTGGCGATGGCGATGAGTGGAACCAGCGCCACGAATATCACCCGCCATCCGACGGTGTAGACCGCCACAGCATCGGTGCCCGATACGGCAGCCAGCATGGCATTGATGATCACGGCATCTATGGAGTAGAAGAGAAACTCTATGCTTGCGGGTATGCCCACCTGGAGGATATCCTTCATCACGTCCCTGCAGAATCGAAAGCCTCTCATGGAGATGGCGACGTAGGTATCCTTTTTGATGAACATCCAGTAAAGCTGGACCAGCGAGACAAGGAGCATGGAGAAGACCGTTCCCCACGCTGCTCCTGCCACACCGAGGCCCGCCCAGTAGATCAGGACCGGATCGAGAACGGCGTTTACCAAAGACCCGGCCGCCATGGCATACATGGTGCGCTTAGTGTCTCCCTCGCCTCTCAAAATGGCAAAGGCCATGGCAGAGAAGACCGCCAGGATGCTGCCTGCAAAGACGATATTTCCGTACTCCAGAGCCATGCCGAGAGATGTGCCTGCGCCCATCGCAGCGAGAATCGGCCCTGCCAGGCTGAGCAGGCAGACGGTTAAGATCACCGATACCGCGATCACCAGCACAATGGCATGGGCGGCAGTAGCGTCCGCCCCGGCCTTATCCCCGGCCCCGACCCGGCGGGAGATAGCGGATGAGACACCGGCACCCAGGCCGTTGGAGATGCCTATCACTACCATGAAAATAGGACTTACAAATCCCACTGCTGCCAGCGCAGTCGGGCCGAGGCCTGCCACCCAGACAGC
The DNA here is from genome assembly GCA_028708055.1 of Methanothrix sp. Lineage (GTDB taxonomy): Archaea > Halobacteriota > Methanosarcinia > Methanotrichales > Methanotrichaceae > Methanothrix. The sequence goes on along the minus strand of JAQVZT010000115.1, from coordinate 4,243 downwards.
ATTGACCAGATTGTAGGCAGCCTGAATCATCAGGGCGACGATCATGGGGCCAGAGAGCTTGAAAATCGCCTTCTTAGGCTCTCCGATCAGCAGGGATACTCCTCTGGTTATGTCCTCATTTCCCTGCCTCTCATTTCCCTGCCTCTCATTCCCGGCCTGACCGGAAATCTCTGTCGCTTCGCTCAACTGGCCTTCTCCCATACGTCTTCTCTATCATCATAAGTTTGCCGCATACCGGTGATCTCCAAGGCCTTCTCCCTGATTAGCTTATCGAATCAAAGAGAAAAGAAACCTAAAAGGCAAGGAAGCTAATCAAATAAGTATGGCGACAATTGCTCAGTTTGTCGAATAGCTTCCTCCCGACATCAAGAGGGTGGTCAAGGACTTCGCAGAGTTCCTGCTCGAAAAAGACCAAAAAGAAGCAGAACGTGCCTGATTTCAACTGGGAAGGAGCACTAAAAGATGAGCCATACAACTAGGTGGAACTTCAGCACGAAATCCTCAGATTAAGAGGCAATTGATGTACCTGTGTACCTGCTTGGTTCTAAGCTCTCACGGCGATTATAGCCGAACCGAAAAAGCCGCAAGATCCCAGGCTAAGCCACCTTCATCTCATTCTCAAGCTTGCGTGCCATATCCCGCAGCTGTATGGCCTTCTCAAATTCCAGCCTATCCGCAGCAGCACGCATCTCCGCCTCCAGCTCGATGATCAGATTGGGGATATCGGATTTAGGAATGTGCCTGGTATCAGTGATCTCCACAACCTTCTCCCGGATGGGTTTCTTGATAGTCCTGGGAACGAGTCCGTGCTCCTGGTTGTAGGCCATCTGCATCGCCCTACGCTGCTCAGTCTTCTCCACCGCCGCCCGAATGGAACCGGTCATCCTATCCGCATATAGGACCACCCGGGAGTTGGCATTCCGCGAGGCTCTGCCGATCGTCTGGATGAGGCTTTTCTCGTCCCGCAAAAATCCCTCTTTGTCGGCATCAAGAATGCCGATGAATCCCACCTCCGGTATGTCCAGCCCCTCCCGGAGGAGGTTGATTCCCACCAGAACATCGAACTTGCCCAGGCGCAGCTCCCGGATGATCTCCGTCCTCTCCAGGGTATCGATGTCCGAATGCAGGTAGCGGGCCTTGATGTCATTTCGAGCCAGAAAATCCGTGAGCTCTTCCGCCAGCCGCTTGGTCAGAGTTGTCACCAGAGCCCGGTCGCCCTTTTCTACCACATGATGAATCTCCATCATCACATCTCTGACTTGCCCCTCAATGGGCCGGATCTCGACTAGAGGATCGAGCAGGCCGGTGGGCCGGATGATCTGCTCTACGACCTGCGAAGAGTGCTCTAGCTCGTAAGAAGCAGGCGTTGCAGATACGAAGATCACGTTTTTCATGTGCCTCTCGAACTCCTCGAAGCGGAGGGGCCGGTTGTCGTAGCTGCTGGGCAGGCGAAATCCGTAGTCCACCAGGCTTTTCTTCCGGGAGCGATCGCCGTTGTACATCGCCCGCAGCTGGGGCAGGGTCTGGTGGCTCTCATCGATTACCAGCAGGAAATCATCCGGAAAATAGTCAACCAGGCAGTAGGGCGCTTCACCCGGCTGGCGGCGGTCGAAGTGGCGGGAGTAGTTCTCAATGCCCTTGCAGCTTCCCGTCTCCCTGATCATCTCCATGTCGTGCAGGGTGCGCTGCCGCAGCCGGTGTGCCTCAATCATGCCCAGTTGGGGCAGCCGCTCCTCCATCTCCGCCAGGATGGTCTCTATGGCCGCTTTCTGCTCCTCCTCAGGAATCACATAATGCCGGGCCGGGTACACGAAGAAGTAATTCATCTCCTCGACCAGAAGGCCGGTCTGCCGGTCAACCTCAGAGATCCTCTCCACCTCATCTCCGAACAGCTCGATTCTGATGATGTTATTGAAATAGCCTGGGACCAGATCGATGGTATCGCCCTTTGACCGGAAGCGACCGGGCGAGAGGTCCAAGTCGTTTCTTTCATAGAGGATATCCACCAGCTTTCCCAGGATCTCTCTCCTGGAGATTCTGTCGCCAACTTTCAGCTCAAAGCCCATCTTCTGAAAGTTCTCGGGATTTCCGAGGCCGTAGATGCATGAGACCGAGGCCACGACGATGACATCCCTTCGCGAGAGCAGAGAAGCAGTAGCAGCAAGCCTCATCTGCTCAATTTTGGGGTTGACCAGAGAGTCCTTCTCGATGTACTGGTCTTTAGCAGGAATGTATGACTCAGGCTGATAGTAGTCATAATAGGAGACGAAATACTCCACCCGGTTATCCGGAAAGAACTCCTTGAACTCGTTATAAAGCTGGGCGGCGAGGGTCTTATTGTGGGCGATGACCAGAGTTGGCTTCTGCAGCTTTTCGATGACATTGGCTACGGTGTAGGTCTTGCCCGAACCGGTAACACCCAGAAGGGTCTGAAAATTCCCGCTACCATCTGGCCCCCCCGACTGCCCCTTCGATTGCAGGCCGGATGTAAGCCTCTCGATAGCCTGCGGCTGCGAGCCGGTAGGAGCAAAAGCTGAGACCAGATGGAACTGCTGCTCGGCAGAGCGCGGGAGGCGAGGAGTGGGAGTCGTCATAATATGTGATGCAAGCTCTATTGCTCTGAGCTATGAGCTTTTTGCTGATATTCTGATCCGCTCATAGGCGGATACGTTGATCAGCTGCTGCTCCGATCAGAGATCAAAAAGACCTAATATTCCCAGGGAGAAGGGCTGTCGATGAACCCGCAAGCTGAGCGTCCTGCCCTAACCGTAGAGGATCTGATGCAGCACTACAACCCCGTAAAGCCGAAGATCGAGTCCAGGCTTATGGATTTCCGCCGTATCTGGGAGACGGCCACTGACGAAGAGCTCTTCAGAGAGCTGGCCTTCTGCCTGCTCACTCCTCAGTCCAAGGCGAAAACCTGCTGGAGGGCTGTGCAAAGGCTCTGCGAGAAGAATATGATGAACTGCTCAGGGCCGGCACAGATATCTCAGGAGCTATTGGGAGTCAGATTCCACAAGAGAAAAGGAGAGTACATTTGCCTGGCAAGGGATAGGTTCGGCTCCATATCTTTGCGAGCCACCCTGTCTGGATTTGCCGATCCGGCGGAGGCCCGGGAATGGCTGGTGGCTAATATCAAAGGCATGGGATACAAAGAGGCCAGCCATTTTTTGAGGAACATCGGCCTGGGCGAGAACCTGGCTATACTGGACAGGCATATTCTCAAGAATCTAGTGCTACTGGGCGTGATAAATGAAGTCCCTGCATCCCTGACCAAAAGGATCTACCTGGATATTGAGGAAAAGATGGCGGACTTTTCTAGAGAGGCGAAGATACCAATGGGCCATCTCGACCTTCTTCTATGGTACAAAGAAGCGGGAGAGGTGTTCAAGTAGGGATGACCTCCCCTAATATTTTCAGTGGATGATCATTATCGATTTGTGTCTTGATTTGGACACATGAGACGCAATCGTCTATTAATATGGCCAGAGATAGTTTTATCTTGAAGATTCAACTAAAAGAAAAGGAGTCAATTACTAGATGGCGATGTCTTGCGATAGGGAAGGAGGAGATGAGTCCTTCAAAAAAGCATTACGTCTATTGTCCTCGGAAGGAATCGATGGCGCCTTGATGGTAGTTGAACGGGAACTGGAGAAGGATCCAGAGAACTGGGAAGCCTGGTCGGCAAAAGCGGAGATTCTGTATTTTCAGAATAAGCATGATATGAGCTTGCAGTGCTGCGACAGATCCCTCAAACTCAATTCGGATAATGCCCATGCATTCAATACAAAAGGCAATATCTTATACAAGCAGGGAAAATACAAAGACGCCATAGATTGCTATAATCGGGCCATTGAGATTGAGCCGCTATTTGTCCGGGCGTGGTACAATAAAAAGATGGCATCCGAACTCCAGCTAAAGAAATCCAGGCTAAGAGTCCATTATGTGGCATCTCACCTGGCTCACCAGGAAAAACAGAAACGCTAGGATGCTAAAATTAGAATATTACTGATGGGCCATTATAGATCCGACACTATCGATTCGCCACTATGGATCGGCTATTAATAAATGGGTCCGAGAATATTCGGTCCGCTATCGCCGATGGTCAACTGGTGCTTCTCCATTGCGTGCTTTGTGGCCCTCATTTTTAATATTTGGATATACCTTTTCACCCCACCTTTTCCTTCGATCAAACCCAGCTCAATTGTTCCATCTGCCAGGAAATGCTCTACTTGATGCAGCT
>JAQVZT010000114.1 GCA_028708055.1 Methanothrix sp. | reverse complement strand
GCATCAAGGAGCATGCGATTCAGGCCGAACATGCGAGTGCAGTTAATCAGGAAATCCTCGGCTTCTGGCGAGCTGCTGCATGTCATTGCCACATAGGGTAGCTCTAAAAAGCCTGTGATGCCCGGGCCGTTGTCCCCAGGCCCCTTCTGGGACGCTGCTGCCAGGATGTAAACCAGCCCCCTGTCATTGAAGGCAAAGTTGCTGGCCGTCCGGCCTGCACCTGAAGGAATGAGGCAGGAGTTGCCGGCGTTGGGATAGAAGGCGAGGAGGAGTGAATAGGAATTGGCGGGCAGATGATAGTAATCGAAGTTGGCCCCGGCTATTGGTCCGCCTCGTGTGGTGTTTCCGAATGCAGCAATGGCCGTGCAGTGGTCCGGAGGCTGCGGGCCTTGCCTGCCGCCCCAGTAGAGCATCACCAGGGGATCATCAGGACCGAACCGGTAGCCCTGACTGGCCATGCCGTCAGTCATGCCCTGGAAGAATGAACTGAAGTTGAAAAGGACAAGCTCTCTTGTGATGTAAGCCTGATACACCTGGCAGCTCTGCAAGATCTCATTGGAGGAATTTTTCGCCAGAGCACTGGCCCAGGCGGCGTCCCGCACGATGGCAATGTATTCGCCCGCTTGAAGGGCGTACTGGTAGCCCATATCATAAGCAGAGCCCTGCATGACGACGACGGGCATTTTTCCGGGCGGAGGGAGATAAGATTTTGATGATATACCTGGGGATGAATGGGAGCTATTTAGAGGATCGCGAGAAAGACTGGCGTTATCCTCCACGCCTGTATTTTCGGGGTATGCTTGCGCTGCCGGAAAGACAATAGCAAAAATGCAGATCATCATAAGAAGCGATTGAGTGAAGGACAGGGCGCATGGGGGTCGTGACATACTGAATTATCATGCAGTTGTCCAATAAAATTATTTTGCATTTCAGGGCGTTTGTCTAAATAGTACTCGCTTTCTCAGCCTCAGGCTCATCCGCAGTACTTACATCCCGGAACCGTCTCACCGTTGCCCAGGTAGAGAACCTGGCTGCGGCTACCATACCGGAAGACGGTGACGCCCTTGCATCCCTGGTCATAAGCCAGCCGGTACACCTTCAAGACATCGCTCACCGTAGCGCTCTGCCGCAGGTTCACCGTCTTGGATACGGCATTGTCCGTGTGCTTCTGAAATGCCGCCTGGATGGCAACATGCTTCTCCGCTGAGACATCCAGAGCGGTCACGAACAGCTCTTGCAGATCCTGGGGAACATTCGCCAGGCCCACGACCGTTCCTCTTCTGGTCAGATCCGTTTGCAGCTCCGAGGTCCATATGCCGCGCGACCTGGCTGTTGCCTCAAAGAGGGGCGATACCTCCAGCAAGCACGCGCCTTCCAGCACATGGCGCACAAAAGCGAGGGCAAAGAGCGGCTCAATTCCGCTGCTCGTCCCGGCGATGATGCTGATGGTTCCGGTGGGCGCGATGGTGGTCACTGTGGCGTTTCTCATTGCCGGCCAGCTCTTGAGCCGCGACTGCTCAAAAAGGGGAAAAGAGCCCCGTTCCTCGCCCAGAAGGGCCGAGGCCGCCCGCGCCTTCTGGGTGATGAATCCCATGACTTCTTCTGCGATTCTCAGTGACTCGGCAGAGCCGTAGGATACTCCCATCAGGATCAGCATCTCGGCAAAGCCCATCACCCCGAGGCCAATCTTTCGCGACTGCAATGTCGTCTCTTCGATCTGCCTGATGGGATAGCGATTGACGTCGATGGCATCATCTAAAAATCGCACTGCAAGGCTCGCTAGCTCCTCAAGACGCTCCCAGTTCAATCTTCCGTTCTCCACAAGTCTGGCCAGGTTGATGGACCCCAGATTGCAGGACTCGTAAGGAAGCAGGGGCTGCTCGCCACAGGGATTGGTGCTCTCTATAACGCCCGGCAGCGGATGAGCGGCATTGATCCGGTCGATGAAGATCATGCCCGGATCGCCTCCCGCCCAGGCGCACTCCGCAATCTGGCCCATCGTCTCTGCCGCATCCAGACGCCCCACCGCCAGCCCGTTTCGAGGATTGATGAGATCGATCATTCCCCCGGTCCGCTCGGCACGCATGAACTCATCCGTAGCGGCTACGGAGATGTTGAAGTTCTCCAGAAATCCCGGCTTTTCCTTGGCCCGGATGAACTCCTGTATGTCAGGATGATCTACGCGCAGGACAGCCATGTTAGCGCCCCGGCGCCGCCCACCCTGCTTGATCACATCTGTGGCCACGTCGAAGATGCGCATGAAAGATACCGGTCCGGAGGCCACACCGCCGGTGGCGGATACAACATCATTTTTGGGTCGCAGCCGGGAGAAGGAAAATCCTGTGCCTCCCCCACTCTGGTGGATGAGGGCCATGCTCTTCAGTGCGTCAAAAATGCCGGGCAGCGAGTCCTCCACAGGAAGAACAAAGCATGCAGAGAGCTGGCCAAGTGGCAGGCCGGCATTCATGAGCGTGGGCGAATTGGGAAGAAACTCCAGGCGGCGCATCATCCCCAGAAACTCGCGGCGATAGTATTCGCAATCGCCCCCGTACCGGCCCTCCGCCCGGGAGATATGATAAGCCACCCGCTCGAACATATCCTCAGGCGTCTCTGCGAGAGCCCCGCGTTCGTCGCGACGCAGGTACCTCTTCTCCAGGACCGCTCTGGCATTGCTGGAGAGTGAGAGCTTCTCGGCCATGGATGCGGACTCCTTCTGCCGGTCGGGCCTGATGGCCTCAACATCGCCAATCATTTTGCTTCTCCGGTCATTGCAGCATCCTGGTGATGTTAGCTTCCAGAATTGATATAAACATAACCAGCTAATGAGAATAAGATGAAGATTGCAATCTCAGGAAAAGGCGGTGTGGGCAAGACCACCCTGGCCGGCACCCTGGCCAGGCTCTTCGCCCGCGACGGCTACAATGTTCTGGCAGTGGACGCAGATCCGAGCATGAACCTGGGTTCGGCCCTGGGAATATACAAATTGCCCAAGCCCGTCACCGAGCACAAGGACCTGGTTCAGGAAAGGGCGGGCATGCCCGGCGGCATGTTCAAGATGAATCCCAAGGTCGACGATGTGGTGGCCATGTGCGGCTGCACCGGTCCGGATAACGTCAAGCTGGTGGTCATGGGGACCATCGATTCCGGCGGCTCGGGATGCATGTGTCCGGCCAACGCCTTCGTCAAGGCTCTAATCAGGCATGTCATCGTCCGGGAAAAGGATCTGGTGATCCTGGACATGGAAGCGGGCATCGAGCACCTGGGCAGGGCAACCGCTCGCGGAGTCGATGCCATGATCGCCGTGGTCGAGCCGGGCATGAGGTCCATTGAGACGGTGGAGAGAATCATGCAGCTAGGAAAGGAGATAGGCATCACCAGGTACTTTGCAGTCATAAACAAAGCTGACAACCCCGGCCCAGTGGCCGAGAAGCTGGCCCAGATGGGCATACCGGTCCTGGGAACCATTCCCTTCGACAAATGCCTGGTGGAGGCAGACCTGGCAGGAAAAACGCCCATAGATGCCGGCTGCCCGGCAGTCGAGTCGATAAAGTTGATCAAGGGCAAACTGGAAGAGATGTTCGGCGAAAAGAAAAATTAGAATTGAGCAGGCTTTATTAGCAGAGCTAAAACTCCAGGCTGCCTGCTTTTATTCCCTCTTTTACAATCGACCCTATTACCTTTGATCCGGGCCCCATTATGCGGCAGGCCTTAGCAGCCTCCTCCTCGGATACCACTACCACAAAGCCCATGCCCATGTTGAATGTGCGGTACATCTCGCATTCATCCACATTTCCCTGCTCCTGCAGGAAGCGGAAGACCGGCTGGGGCTCGAGTGGATCGTCAATCTCAAAGCCCAGCGAGGAGATTCGCCGCAGCTTGAGAAGGCCGGAACCAGTGATGTGAGCCAGGCCATGCACATCGCAATCCTTCACAAGCTCCACGATCTCCGGATAGATTCTTGTGGGGGTGAGTAGCTCCTCGCCAATGGTATTCTTCCCGCCCGGCATCTGGTCGAAATAGGTGTACTTGGACTCGGCTATGATGCGCCTGGCCAGGGTATAGCCGTTGCTGTGCAGACCGCTGCTGGGAACGCCCACGAGCACGTCTCCTTTCTGAATCTTCTCGCCCGTCACCACTTTGTCCTTATCGACGATTCCAATGGCCGTGCCTGCCAGGTCAAAGCCCCGAATGATCTCCGGCAGAGACGCAGTCTCGCCGCCGACGATCGTCATATTGGAGATCTGCGCGCCACGAGCAAGGCCTATGGCAATCTGAGCCGCCCTCTCGGGGTCGACCTTCTCTACCGCCAGATAGTCCACAAAGGCGATTGGCTCCGCCCCGATGGCATAAAGGTCGTTGACATTCATGGCTATGCAGTCGATGCCCACCGTATCCCACTTGGAGATGGCATTGGCGATAAGAACCTTGGAGCCCACCCCGTCCGTGGTCATGGCCAGGGCAAAGCTTCCCATGTCCAGCAGACCGGCATAATGGCCGATCTCGGTCATGGGCGCTCCAAAGCCGCTCCGCTTGCTCTTCAGCACGGCCTTCATGGCGTCAATGGACCTGTTCTCCAGATGAATGTCCACGCCAGCATCCGCATAAGTGAGCTTTTTCATGCTTCGCCACCCAATCCGAACTCGCGATGCAATTCTTTCACAGCCTGCTCTGCGTCCTTGGAGGATACAACGAAGGAGATGTTGTGCTGGCCTGATGCCTGGCTGATCATGACGACATTGATCTTGGCAGCGCCCATTGCCTTGAAGACCCGAGCGGCCACGCCTGGAGTGCCTGCCATTCCCGCCCCCACAACCGCCACCGCACAAACGTCATGATCATGCGAGATCTCCTTGACCAGGTCCCTGGGAAACTCCGCCCTCAGGGCGTCCTCTGCTTTTTCCACCTGCCGCTCCTCAATTACCATGGAGATATTGGCTTCTGAGGATCCCTGACTGATCATGACTATATTTATTCCTGCCTTCGCCAGAGCGGTAAAAGCGCGCGCTGCGACTCCCAGTGTTCCAATCATACCGGCCCCCGAGATGTTTAGCAGGGCCACATTCTTGTGCAGCGTCACCGCTTTGATGACATCGGCTTTGGGAACATCATCGTGAACTATGGTCGTTCCCGGGATATCGGGATCAAATGTGCACTTGACGCGCACGGGAATTCCTTTCCTGATCGCAGGCTCAATGGCCCGGGGATGCAGAACCTTCGCCCCGAAATTGGATAGCTCCATTGCCTCCCGGTAGGATATGGTGGGAATGGACTTGGCCTCAGAGACGATCTTGGGATCAGTGGTCATGATGCCGGAGGTCTCCTTCCAGAACCAGATTTCATCGGCGTCAATGGCCGCACCGATCAAAGAGGCGGACAGGTCGGACCCGCCGCGACCCAGGGTGGTGATTGTGCCCTTCTCATCCTTGGCGATGAATCCTGTGACCACGGGCACACCCTTGAAAGGAAGCAGCCTCTGGGGTATGAGATTGTACGTCTTCTCCAGTGGCCGGCTATCACCGTAATTGCTATCGGTGACGATTCCTGCGTCCGAGCCTGTAAAATGCTCCGACGGGATGCCCATGTCCCTCAGCACGCCGGAGAGAATGGGCGCAGCCAGTTGCTCACCATAGCTGGAGATGTAATCCAGAGAGCGCGCCGTAAGCTCGCCCAGGTAGCAGATGCCGATATAGGCCTTCTCAAGCTCAGAGAGCTTCGTGGAGATGGTTTCTCTAACCTCTTTGGCAATCTGAGGGTCCTTTATGGCATCAGCGATAGCCTGATTGTGTCTGTCCGTCAATTTCTCCATAAATTCTATTACGTCCGCTACGTTGCCCTCTTTGGCCGCGTTTCGGGCGCAGGCCAGCAGCTCGTCAGTGACGCCTTGCAGGGCGGAGGTAACCAGAACGATCTCATTGTCGCGGCTGAAATGCAAGACCAAGTCTCCTACATGCCGCAGCCTGTTTCCATCAGCAACGGAAACACCACCAAACTTCATTATCAAGCGCGCCATCGCAAAAACCCTTCTTTGCTATCCTCACGGCGATTTAAGCTTTATCCATAATTATAATTTCAGTTCTGATTTCTCTTCCGGGTGGACATGGAAAACGCCCTGAGAAGGCCGAAGGCTTATATAGGTTGAATCCTAGGTTTCCAAGTCCTAATCAGGATTTAACCTTTATCTCAAACTTCGCGAGGCGTATTATGGGCAAGAGGAAGAAGATAGCAGAACGTGTAACGACTCTGATGGATAAACCGGATATGATCAGGAACATCGGAATCGTGGCACACATTGATCACGGCAAGACAACCCTTTCTGATAACCTTCTGGGTGGCGCAGGCATGATCTCCATGGATCTGGCCGGCAGGCAGCTCTTCATGGATTTCGACCCCCTGGAGCAGGCCCGTGGAATCACCATCGATGCCGCTAACGTATCCATGGTCCATGAGGTAGACGGCAAGGAATACCTCATCAACATGATCGATACTCCAGGGCACGTCGACTTCGGCGGCGACGTCACCCGTGCCATGAGAGCAGTAGACGGCGCAGTGGTCGTAGTGGATGCCGTTGAGGGCGCCATGCCCCAGACGGAGACTGTACTGCGGCAGGCTCTGAAAGAGGGCGTCAGGCCGGTCCTGTTCGTCAACAAAGTTGACCGTATGATCAACGAGCTGAAGGTCGAGAAGAAAGATATGGCCGTCCGCCTGGGAAAGGTCATTGACAACGTCAACAAGCTCATCCAGGGAATGGACGAAGAGAAATATAAGAACGGCTGGAAGCTGGATGCGGCAAAAGGAAATATCGCCTTTGGCTCCGCGCTCTACAACTGGGCAATCAGCGTTCCCCAGATGAAGAAGACGGGCATCGGCTTTGAGCAGGTAGTAGACTACTGCCGGGCCGGCAAGATGAAGGAGCTGGCCGAGAAGGTCCCGCTCTACGTTGCCGTAAACGACATGGTCGTCAAATTCCTGCCCAGCCCAATCGAGGCCCAAAAGGAAAGAGTCAAGGTCATCTGGCACGGCGATTGGGATAGCCCCGTCGGAAAAGCCATGGCCACCTGCGATCCAAAAGGCCCTGTTGCCTTCATGATCAATAAGGTAAAGGTTGACCCACACGCTGGCGAAGTGGCCACAGGTCGGCTCTTCTCAGGAACTCTGCACCGCGGCATGGAGCTTTATATCTCCGGCGTTGCCAACACAAACAGGATCCAGCAGACCGGCATCGTCATGGGCGCTGAGAGGGTGGAGGTAGAGGAGATTCCAGCCGGAAACATCGCTGCGGTCACCGGCCTGAGGGATGCGATTGTCGGGTCCACCATCTCATCTGAACCAGATATGACGGCCTTCGAGCAGATCAAGCACGTTTCCGAGCCGGTTATGACCGTAGCCGTCGAGGCCAAAAACACCCGCGACCTGCCCAAGGTAGTTGAGGTTCTGAGACAGATCGCCAAAGAGGACCCAACTCTGCAGGTTACCATCAACGAAGAGACCGGTGAACACCTTATGGCCGGAATGGGCGAGCTGCACCTGGATGTCACTGTGACCAGATTGCAGCGCGATCGCGGCGTGGAGCTCAAGACCTCCCCACCCATAGTAGTATATCGCGAGTCCGTGGGCGGCAGAGCCGGGCCGGTAGAAGGGAAGTCACCCAACCACCACAATCGTTTCTACATCGAGTTCTCGCCCCTGGAAGCAGGCGTGATCGAAGCCCTGAAAGAGGGTAAGATCAGCATGAAGATGGAGGAGATCGAGCGCAGAAAGCTCCTCATCGAGAAGGGCATGGATAAAGATGAGGCCAGAAACATCGCCGGTTACTATGGAACCAATGTTCTGCTCAACATGAC
>JAQVZT010000113.1 GCA_028708055.1 Methanothrix sp. | reverse complement strand
CGGCGTCCAGGATTCAGGCGAAGAGGGCATAGGAGGCGTGACCGTCAAACTCTACAGGTCCGGCGCGTTAGCCGGCTCAACCATTACCGACGCAAGCGGCTACTACCAATTCACCGGCCTTGTTCCGGGCAGCTACTCTGTGGAATTCGACAAACCTGCAGAATACGACAGCTTCAGCCCCGCAGATCAGGACGGAAACGATGCTGCCAACAGCGATGCAGATATTGCCAGCGGCAAGACCGCTTCCACTGCACTTCAGTCCGGAGCTAATGATATCACATGGGATGCCGGGCTCTACAAGTACACCTGCTCAAACGGTGCAGCCTGGGTGGACACCAACGGCAACGGCATCAAAGATTCGGGTGAAATCGGGCTGAAAGACGTCTCAGTCAGCCTCTACAGAAAGGATGACTTCGGCGGAGCTGATGTTCTGAAGGCCACTGCATCCACCGATGCAAACGGTGCTTACAGCTTCAGCAACCTTCAGCCGGGAACCTACTACGTGGTATTCGCTAAACCCAGCGGCACAAATTACCAATTCATAATCGAACAATCGGACAGCGATGCCAAAGTTCTGAGCCCGGAAGGCAAGACCAGCACCATCATCCTGACCTCAGGACAGACGACCTGTGACGACACATTGAATGCCGGGCTGTATCTGCCCGCATCCCTGGGAGACTTCGTCTGGCACGATAAAAATAACAATGGAATCCAGGATGCTGGCGAAGTGGGCATAGCTGACGTAATCGTCACCCTCTACAATTCCGGCGGAACAGTCGGCACAACCAAAACCGACACCGACGGAAAATACCAGTTCAACAACCTGGCCCCAGGCAGCTACTACGTGATCTTCACCAAACCCGTGGGATACGACGGCTTCAGCCCCAAGGATCAGGGCAGCGACAATGCTATCGACAGCAACGCAGATTCAGCTGGCCAGACGGATGTCATCCGCCTCGCCTCAGAGGAGATTAACCAGAACATCGATGCCGGCCTTAACCGCAAGGCATCTCTGGGCAACTTCTTCTGGGAAGATCTCAATGCCAACGGCATTCAGGATCCGGGCGAGACCGGCATACCCACAGCGACAGTCCTGCTCTTTGATGCCTCCGGCAACAAACTGGCAGAGACAACCACTGATGCAAACGGATTCTATGAATTCGCAGGCCTGAATCCGGGCGACTACTTCGTCCAGTTCGTGCTGCCAACCGGCTTCAGCTGGAGCCCCAACGGCGTGGGCGATTCTGCCCATAACAGCGATGCCGGATTGGACGGCAAGACGGCGATCACGAGCCTGATCTCGGGCGAAAACAATCCCGACCTGGATGCAGGAGCTTTCCGAATGGCGTCGATAGGCGACTATGTCTGGACGGACGAGAACGCCAACGGCATTCAGGATCCGGGAGAGAAGGGACTGGCCACGGTAAGGGTGGAGCTTTACGGCGCATCAGGAACGAAGATCGCCGAGACATCTACCGACGCCAATGGCTGGTACCAATTCGCAGACCTGCGTCCCGGGGACTACTATCTGGTATTTGGCGCCCCGGAGGGACATTCTCAGAGCCCTGCGGACCTCGGAGGAAACGATGCCCTGGACAGCGACACAGGAACCGATGGCAAGACTGCGATCACATCGCTTGCTTCCGGAGAGAAGGATATCAACTGGGACGCGGGATACTACCGGCTGTCCGCCCTGGGCGGATTTGTCTGGGAGGACCTGAATGCAGACGGCATCTACCAGCCTGGCGAAGGCTCGGCCATCCCTGGGGTTACCGTCAATCTCTACCATTCCGACGGAACCCTTGTCGGCACCACGACTACTGGTGCAAACGGCCAATATCTGTTCCGGGATCTGGTCCCCGGCGATTACTATCTGACATTCCTGGCCCCGCAGGGCTACAGCTTTAGCCCAGCTAACCAGGGAGGCGATGACGGCAAGGATAGCGATCCTGCGATCAGCGGAAGGACTGTGACCACAACCCTGCTCTCAGGCGAATCTGACCTGACCTGGTGGGCGGGACTCAACCGCAAATCCTCGTTGGGCGATTACGTTTGGAACGATGCCAATGCCAACGGTTTGCAGGATGCAGGAGAATCAGGCATACCGGGCGTTTCGGTGCAGCTTTATGATGCCGCTGGTAATCTGCTCAAGGAAACAACCACCGATGGTAACGGCTACTATGGCTTCACAAATCTTCAGCCCGGCAGCTATTCCCTCAAGTTCCTGGCTCCAGCGGGCCTCGAATTCAGCCCCAATGACCAGGGAACTGACGATAATCAGGACAGCGATGCGGCCTCTAATGGCAGGACGGAAGTCTTCAACCTTCCCTCCGGTGCGAGCGATATGAGCCGGGATGCCGGATTATACGGAAGGGCAGGTCTTGGTGATCTGGTTTGGGAGGATGTGAATAGGAATGGCATTCAGGATCAGGGAGAGAATGGAGCAGCCGGCATAACCGTAGAGCTGCTCGATGCCAATGGAGCAGTGATCGACAGTGACATCACCGACGCCGACGGCCACTACGGTTTCGTAGATCTGCAGCCAGGCAAATACCGGCTGAAGTTCACACCGCCCACCAACTATGCCTTTACCAGCGAGAATCAGGGTATGAACATGAACTCCGATAGCGATGTCGATACATCCACATGGGAGACGGATTTAATCTCCCTGAACGCCGGTCAATTGGACAACACATGGGACGCAGGCATTTACGCCCTCACTGAGACGGTGACCATAGGAGACTTCGTCTGGATCGATCTCAACGAAAACGGTATTCAGGATGACGGCGAACCCGGGATAAGCAACATAAAAGTAACTCTCTTTTCCCAGGATGGTCAGGAGATTGCCAGCACGACCACTGATGGAATGGGAGAGTACCGGTTCTACATCAAACCCGGCCAGTATTACATCATATTCGAATTGCCGGAAGGATATTACTTCACCAAGTCAAACGAAGGCACCGATCCGAACAAGGACAGCAATCCTGATTCCAGCGGCAAGACTACGGTATTCCAGGTCAACTGGAGCCAGCCGGATCTGAGCCTGGATGCGGGGATTTACGGAAGGGCAAGTCTTGGTGATCTGGTTTGGAAGGACGTGAATAAAAACGGCATTCAGGATCAGGGAGAGAAGGGAGTTGGCGGCGTAACCGTAGAGCTGCTCGATGCTGGCGGAGCGGTGATCGACAGTGATATCACCGATGCCGATGGCCACTACGGATTCGCCGACCTGTCGCCCGGAATATACAGGCTGAGGTTCGTACTGCCTGCCAACTATGTCATTACCATCGAGAAGCAGGGGATGAACACAAACGTCGATAGCGATGTCGATAAAGTTTCGATGGAGACGGATACCATCACCCTGACTGCCGGTCAATCGGACAACACATGGGATGCAGGAATTTATGATACCACTTACACGCCAAACCCGGTCCTCAAGCTGGCCAAGACATGCCTTACAAAATCGGTCGCTTCCGGTGGAGAGGCGGTGTTCAGAATCACCTATTCCAATGCTGGCGACACGGATCTCAGGAATGTGGTTCTGACCGAGTTCTATCCCAAAGGCAGCATCTTCCTCTACGCCAGCGTTGCGCCCGATTCAAGCAACAACAGCGTCTGGACCATAGGCACGCTGAAGCCGGGTGATTCCGGGTATATTGATGTTACCCTGCTCATGCCGGAGATGGCCAATCTCACCTTCAACATGCAGCAGAGCGTAAAGGGAGAGGGATTCGTCAGAGTGCACAATGAAATAGACACCAGGCAAGAGCCCTATAGCCTCACCAACCAGGCAAGTATAACATCAAGCCAGACTGGCCCGATAAGCACATCCTCAACCATAACCCTGGATGATAAACCGGGGACCGTGATAAGCGTCCGGGAGAGCGGCAGCGGCGATTACCAGACCGAGCACATCTCCCGGCTTATTACAGAAAACCGCACCACGGAATCCATTACCAGCTTATCCGCCACCCACCGGCCTTCCAGCTTCAAGCTGCCGAACAATAGAACAATAGTTTACAAGGACCGATGGACAGAAGACATCCGCGGCAAGAACGAGATCTCCAGGGCATCAGTCAGGGAATCCTACCGCTATGCCACCAGCATCGACCGAAACCAGAGCCTCAAGATGAGCGAGAACGGCAGCACTATGAAGACGGACGTGAAATTCGAGGGAGCAGGACACATCGGCATTCTCAAGAAAGAGACAGATGACGTAAAGCCCTTTGAAAAGCCGGTCTTCGAATCGAGGGAGGATTACACAGGACGCTTCAATATCAGCGAATATGCTGACGAGTACGGAGACAACGTCATGACCAACCGCTCCGTGCAGGGCAATGGTACGGTCTCAACTGCCAAGACGGTCCGCGCGAGCCAGGGCACTTATGAGTACGGCACGGGCGGCTACGATGTGCAAGAGCAGATCGTAAGCGGCTCCAGCTATATGGCTAAGGACATAAATCTGGCCTACGAGCCGTCCAGCTTCAACTACACGCCGCGGCTGGCTGTAAACCAATCCATGAAATGGAATGAGGGAATGTTCACCAAGAGCGGCGACGCCCAGCTTCGAGGTGGAGGACTGACCAATAAGAGCTGCATCGCGGGTGTGGACTCAACGCTCAGGAGCTACATCGGCCAGGAGTTTACCAGTCTGAACTCACTGAACAAGACGACTGAGATCAAGGGCCTGAACGAGATGAATACAGAAGCCCAATTCAAGGGCCAGGCTCGATTCCGGACGCTCCTGGAGAGCGGCAAAGATGGGGCCGGGACAAAGCTCGCTGGAGACGGCAGCAGCTCCGGGGCCAATCCGGAGCGGATCGATATGGATGAGCAGTATGCCGGCGAGTTTAAGATCAGCCGCAAGATCGCACTCACTGGTGTTTCCAGGTACGATGTACCACATATCTCCGTAGGGATGGATAGCCGTCTGACATACGGATTGGTAAAGACGGTGAACGCTACCATTGCCGAGTACACCATAACCATGATCAATGACGGTAGCCGATCTCTGGGACCGATCGAGGTCCGTGATACCTTCCCGACCGGAACCCAGTTCATCGACTCCTCGCTGAGGCCGGCGGAGCAGACGGCAGGATACGCCAACTGGACCATCGTCTCCCTGGGCATAGGAAGCACCAACACTATCAAGCTCCGGCTGAATGTCACAGAAGGAGCGGGAGATCTGGTGAACGTGGTGGAGGCCACAGGATGGCACAGCAGCGGCCTGACTGTGGGCAGGAACATCTCTGCCCTGGAAATGGCAGGGCTGCCATGCTGCCAGCCGCAGCTTCTGGCAGAGAAGACTGCGGCCCTTGACCCGGCGGATCCCACTCTGATCCATTACAAGATCAGCATCAAGAATACGGCAAGCAGTCCGATGGCCGTGCAGGTAGTCGATTACATGCCCCCCCACCTGTCCATCATCACCTCTTCCCTGACCCCATCTGATTACAGCGTTGATCAGACAACCTGGACCCTGACGGCTGTCCAGCCTGGCGAGGTCAAGACCATAAGCTACAGCGCCCGGGCAAAGAGAAATGGAGCCTACACCAATCAGGCTCATCTGCTGGCCTACAGCCTGAATGGGTCCGGGTCGAACAGCGCTGATGTGAGCGCCTCGGTGGTGGTGGGCAGTTCGGATCAGCCTGCGAGGACGCAGAGGTATGGAGGAGACTGGCAGCCGCCTGCGGACGAATTCGGTTTGACGACCACCGATGAGGGAATGGGAACCCTGGATAATTTCTAGAGGCGTATGCGGGCATTATCCGCCCGCTGTTGCACTTTTTTATTCTCTTTACTTTCGCTCCGCGCAGCAATTGCCTTTAAATATCGGAATGATAAAATTTCTATTACTTTGACCCAAATATTCACCGTCACCGAGCTGAATCAGAGGATAGCAGACCGGCTGGAAAATGATCCCCGCCTTCATGACCTCTGGGCGCGGGGAGAGGTCTCCAACTACATACATCACCGCTCGGGACACAGATATTTTACCATCAAAGACCAAGGCTCATCCATCTCCTGCGTTCTCTTCAGAAACAATGGCCTCTCCCTGAATTTTGAGCTGAAAGACGGCAAGAATGTGATGGTCTTCGGAGATATTGCGGTCTACAGGCCCCAGGGCAGGGTGCAGCTCATAGCCCGAGCTCTACGGCAGGATGAGGGACTGGGATTCCGGCACCTGCAACTGGAGGCGCTCAAAAAGAAGCTGGCAGCGGAGGGGCTGTTTTCCCAGGAGAGAAAGAGGCTGCTGCCTCCATACCCGGAGAGGATCGGAATCGTCACCTCCCCTCAGGGCGCGGCACTACGAGATGTGCTGCGAACACTGGGCCCCTATCCAGCGAGAGTCATTATCTCTCCGGCCCAGGTGCAGGGAGAAGGAGCCGAGGAGAGCGTTGCCGCGGCAATAGCAGCCCTGCGGGGCAAGGCTGACGTAATCGTGGTCTGCCGGGGAGGAGGATCGACTGAGGATCTGTGGTGCTTCAACTCCGAGGTCGTAGCCAGGGCAATCTTCGACTGCGATGTGCCGGTCATCTCTGCGGTGGGGCATGAGACGGACGTGACCATTGCCGATTTTGTGGCAGACGTGCGGGCGGCAACGCCGACAGCGGCAGCGAAGCTGGCTGTTCCGGATATAGAGCAGATCAAAGAGGACCTGCGGGCAGCCAAGGTGAGGATAATGCGTGCCCTCTGGACGGCACTGGAGCGAAAAGAGGAGCGTCTGGAGTACCTCCAGCAGAATATTTCCGCCAAAAGGATGTACTCTCTGGCACGGGACGCCCGTCAGAGGCTGGACTATCTCAGCCAGAGCTTGGATGCCGCCCAGGGCAAGAAGATGAGCGATCTCCAGAGCCGTCTGGAGGTGGCAGAGGGACGGCTGCTGGCCGTAGGCCCGCTGGCCACTCTGAAGCGGGGCTACGCCATCGCCCGCACCAGGAAGGGCCTGATACTGCAATCTCAGGATGCCCAGCCGGGCGAGGAGATTGAGCTTATTCTCTGGAAGGGAAGGATTCGCTGCCAGGTGCTGGAATGCCGGGATGATGAAGAGGAAGAAACATGAAGAAGGAGCAGATCGGTCTGGAAGAGGCTCTGGACAGCCTGGAGCAGATTGTAGAGGCGCTGGAGGAGGGGAAGATGACCCTGGAGGAAAGCCTGGACCTGTATGAGAAGGGCATGACGCTCGTCAAGCTCTGCAATGCCCGATTGGAGAGCGCACAAAAGAGAATAGAGTGCCTGACCGGAGAGCTGCCGCCGGATCTGAGCTGATGCGGCGGACTTTGCTGCGATAAAGTTTAAATACAATCGTAAATGTATCTTTTCATACATCATAGTATTACTTAGTACATTTGAAGTACATACAGCCGGTGATCCTTTGCATACTCAAATATCCGATACATTCGCAGTCAAATTCGGCAGGTACGGAGGCCTCTTTGTCCCAGAGACGCTGGTGACGCCCCTCACGGAGCTGGCCGAGGCCTACCAGCGCCTGATGAAGAGCGACGATTTCAAAGAGGAGCTAAAACAGGCTATGAAAAACTTTGCCGGCAGGCCGACTCCCCTCTACCATGCCAAAAACCTCAGCCACAAGCTCGGTCGCAAGGTCTACCTGAAGAGAGAAGACCTGGTGCATGGCGGGGCGCACAAGCTCAACAATACCCTGGGACAGGCACTTGTCGCCAAGAGGATGGGTAAGACCCGGCTGATAGCCGAAACCGGCGCAGGACAGCATGGCGTGGCCACGGCAATCGTGGGGGCCAATCTAGGCTTTGAGACCCAGATCTACATGGGCGAGGTAGACATCGAGAGGCAGAAGATGAATGTCTACCGCATGCAGCTTATGGGCGCAGAGGTCATACCGGTGCGCTCCGGATCCCGGACGCTGAAGGATGCAATCAACGAGGCGATGCGGGACTGGGCGTCCA
>JAQVZT010000112.1 GCA_028708055.1 Methanothrix sp. | reverse complement strand
AGCAGGAAAAGCTCAACGAGGCCAACCAGGCAATCCAATCGATACAAAAGCTCAAGGTTCTCCTCGGGGAGGCTGGTTCCAGCTAAAGCAAAAAGAGCAAACCTCTTTTTTTAGCGCATTATTTTTTTAAAAATATTTTGGAGACATTTTTAGAATTATAGATCTAATCAGGCCCTGCAGCAATGAGGACCACTTTGAAGGAACGCCGCATTCAGGGAAATAATTATGAATTCAAACGACCAGATAATACAGCAACGAAACCGCCGCCGGCAAGACTATATTGTCGTTTACCCTCAGGGGCAGGGACTCGATAATTGCCGCCAGCACTACTATCAGGACGGTCTCCGGAACCGGCATCGCTAGCCAGGAAAAGGATGCTCCCAATGCAAATCCTGCTGTGCCTTCCAGGCTCTTGCTACTGTTCCAGGGCAGCCTGTGCTTTCCGTATCTTGTGCCGGCAAATGTGGCAAGACCATCTCCCAGAGCCAGGATGAGTATCACGGAAATGGCAGCCAATGGATGATCCCTTAAGAGGCTGATGGTGAAGAGAATCCCCAGGGCATTATACAATGCTCCCTCTCCTGGGATCTCCCCTTCCCGCCCCACCTTCCGGATCCATTCCTCCATGCCCGGGACCTTCGTTCCAGCCAAAGCAAGATGCATAAGCAGAATGCCGACACATGCTGCAGTCAGGACGATATATGAGGTTCTTTCAATTCCCAGCATCCAGATCATTAGACACGCAAAAAGATTTGAGGCTATGTGCAGGGTTTTCCTGGCAGTTTCATCCTTCCGGTCAGCGGCTTTCCTCTGCCTGAATACGATTGCCTCGGCAATTGCGTATCCTAATCCTGCTACAGCTACGCCTTCTCCGAGATCCAGCCAGCCATAGGCCCCACCGGCTACCTGATGCCAGCCCACCAGCAGCCCGAGCAGGTAGAGCACGAGAAATATGCCCTGTCCCAGGAGAGGAAAGGCAATTGAGAACGCTCCGCTGACGGGGTGAGAGGCAAACCGTCCCGCTTCCTCGGATCCTGTAAGTATCATCAGGAAAGCTGCCAATAGTGCTACAATTATGATGCTGAGGAGCAGGAGCCTGATGCGGTCATTTGATATCGGACTGAGTGCAGCCAATGCGATATCCCAGCAACATCAAACAATTTAAATCTCTCTATCGGTCATCGGTCTCTTTGCTCAATCGATGATATTGGACAATGAGTCAAATCTATAAACCAGGAGCACCCTGCATTCATACATGGACATAATGAGCATAGCCTTCTATATCATCATCTTCCTCATCGCCTTCATGATCGCCCGCATCATCATGAAGATCATGCGCGGCTACTAGGCAAATCCGGTCGCGCTGCGCTGATGGACAGGACCTGCAATGGCTAAGCGACAGGCTTAATATTTGCCAATGCAATGCAGCAGTCATGTTTCCCCAGGTCTTAGCCACAGTCGGCGGTTCAGGAACGCGGCTATATCCGCTTACTCTAGACCAGCCTAAGCCGCTGGTGGAGCTTTGCGACACCGCCATAATTGCCAATTTGTTTCGAGTCTTGGCCAGTCAGGGATGCAGAAGGTTTATCCTGGGCAGCAAGGGCGCCAGCAACACGCTCAATCTGAGCAACTATTTTAAAGCCGGTGAGGGATTTTTTAACCGCCTGGGCATAACCGACCACCAGGACTTCAGCTACCAGCCCCTCTACGACGACAAGGGCAGCGCCGATTCCCTGCGCTATTGCATGAGCTACTACGACATCAACGATGACCTGCTGGTGGTATCCGGCGACAACCTGATCGATATCGACCTGGAGAGGTTCGTGCAATTCCATAGAGAGCGCAATCCATTGCTAACCGTGGCCCTGAAAGAGCTCGGGCCGGAGGAGAACATATCACAGTACGGCGTGGCCCGCATGGGCGAAGACATGCGAATTTTGGGATTCGTGGAAAAACCGAAACCTGGAAGCGAGCCCAGCCGCATGATCAACACCGCATTCTATCTCTTCTCGCCCCGGATACGCGATGTTCTTGCCAAGATGGGAGACCGGGGCCGGGACATCGGCGGCGACCTGATTCCCTACTTAACAGAAAAAGGATATCCCGTTTACGGTTTTCCCATTACGGGCTACTGGATGGACATCGGTACTCCAGAAAGGCTGCACCAGGCGTCCATGGACTGCCTCTCCGGAGCGGTTCGCCATTTCGACCGCAAGTACCACTATAAGCCCAATCAGTGGATCCATCCCAGCACTCTCGCCAAGATAAAGCCGGCTCTCGCCACCGGAGAAATACAGCTCATCGGAAACGTATCCATCGGCAGGAACTGCCACATCGAAAAGGGCGTGGTCATCGAGAACGCCCACATCGGCCATACCAGCCTCATTGAACGCAATGTGGAGATCAGAGAGAGCATGATCATGAGCTTCGCCCATATCCAGCACATGGTCAATATCCGGCGCGCCATTGTCGGCAGGCATACTACAATAGAGGAGCACAGCGTCCTGGGTGGGGAAAGCGAAGGCGAGCAGAAGCTCATTGCGGTAATCGGCGAGAATGCAACTCTTCCGCCCGAATCAGTGGTCCCGGCGGGTGTAAGGGTAGCTCCGCTCAAACACAGTCATAGCATTCTCGCTACCGGCAGATTCGCAGAGCTGGGAATAGATGAAAGGAATATCTACTTTGCAGAAAAAAGTTCGATGAAACGCTAACCACTAAATATTTAATTAGTAGTAGCGCTCCCAGGTTCCATCGGTCTTTCTTATTTTATATTTTGCACCGTTGTCCATGAGATACCGGTTCAGGTCCTGAGCATCCTGGAAAAACCGCTTATCTCTCAATGTATTATAGATATCTTCAGTGGTGAATCCCTTCAGCTCACCCTTGCCGTATACGATCCTCTCAATGGAATAATATATGTCATCAAACTTCCTCAAGGGATAAGTCCACTCTGCAAACTGCATCTCGTGCCCTCCTCAATTGGTTACAGGTTTTGAGCAGATAAGAACCTTTCGTTCTCCGGGAAGAAAAAGATTATCAATAACGGAAATAATCAGACCATATTCATGAATCCCATCGACATTGATCAAGTTAACCAGCAAATCAGTTCCTGTCGCCTATGCCCTCTTTTTTTGGAAAGGAAACTCGCGGTCCCCGGCTGCGGCCCTGCATCCGCCGAAATCATGCTGATCGGAGAGGCCCCCGGCAAAGAAGAAGACCTGACTGGAAAGCCATTCGTGGGCAGGGCGGGAAGACTGCTGGATGCCGCTCTGGAGCAAGCAGGTCTGGAGAGGTCGAAGGTCTTTATAACCAGCGTTATAAAATGCCGGCCCCCGCAAAACCGAAAGCCGAAGAAGAGTGAGATCGACCAATGTCGTCGCTATCTGGATTCCCAAATAGAGATCGTTCATCCCAAAATCATCTGCCTGATGGGAAATACTGCCGTTCAGGCAGTCCTGGGAATGCAGGGAATTGCACAGCTGCGCGGTAGGGTTCTGCAGAACCGGTATCTCGTCACATTTCATCCAGCCGCGGTTCTGAGAAACAGAAATCACATGGACGATTTCGTCTCCGACCTCAAAATACTGAATGCAGGGAGCCAATAGCTTGTTTAGCCTGACATATGATTTATGGAAGGAGATCATCCAGGATATCGCCCAGGCCCACGAGCCTCTTTTTGCCGCCATGCACCAGGCGGCGGATGAACTCCCGCTCACCCCAACTCTGATTGAAGAATTAAAGAATAAAGGGGAACTGACGATCGCAACCGATCCCTGGGAATTGCAGCTGACAATCGAGTTTTTCGATGATGAGATAAATGGATTCACAATCATCCTTGTCGCGAAAGAGCCTCAAGAAACCCTGGAAGAGATCAAGGCGAATATAGTGTCTGACCAGGGCTTCTCTTTAGAAGAGACAGAAGGCTTTGAGCTAGAACACGGCCTGAATATACAGGAAGAGATATTTGTAGAGATCGAGGAGAGCTATGGGGTTACCGCCGAGATCAGAGAGGACTTGGTAGTTTATGAGCTGGTGATCTTTGACAGCCAGGACCTCGATAACAGCCTGTACGGTGAACTTTCTTCGCAGGAGGATTTCGGAAATTAAAGATCAGGTGAAACTTTTATATATCCCAAACCATACCGGGAAGCATGGATCGAGCGAAGAAAAGAAGCGAACCGTTAGAGCTGGTTGCAGTTTTAATCCTGGGCCTCTTGCTGAGACTATTTGCAGGGAAAGCCTCATTAACAGAGAACGGGATTCTGCTGCCCGGGTATGACGAATATTATCATATGCGCAGGATATTGTTTACTGCACTTCATTTTCCCAATACGCTCTGGTTTGATTCATATCTGAACTATCCTAATGGTTTGGAGATCACCTGGCCTCCGCTCTTCGATCAGATCTCCGCCGCACTCTGTGTGGCTTTGGGCCAGCACAGCAAACCCGGAATCGAGATGGTTGCCTGCTTTGCGCCCCTGATCTTCGGCTTGATCGCTATAGCCGCAGTCTATTACATCGTCCGGGAACTCTTCGATCACAAAGTCGCACTTCTGGCCGCATTTATGGCCGCCCTGGCGCCGTACTATCTCCTCTATACCATGTTTGCCGCCATGGATCACCATTGCCTGGAGGTGCTGCTCTTGATCATCGTACTCCTCTTCATGATCATGGCCATAAGCCGAAAGGAGCGGAGATACATCTACTCCATTGCCTGCGGAGTTGCTATGGCCCTCCTGGCATATACCTGGCAGGGAGCTGACATCTACCTGGCGATATTCCTGCTCTACGCAGCCGCCCAGATAACATTGGACCTGTTAGAGGGCAAATCATTCAAAGAAACGGCGACAATTCTTCTGGCCGCATACGCCGTCGCTTTCATCCTGGTTTTGCCGTTTGGCAATACCGTCTGGCTATCTGCGTCCTTCTATGGAATTGCAGCAATGATTGTTGCCCTTTGCATCATGTTCGCCCTCGCTACCATCATGGCCAGGAGGAGAATATCCTGGAAGGCGTTTCCCCTGAGCATCCTGATGATCTCTGCCCTATTTTTCCTTGTCTCAGAGCTAACAAGCGGATTTTTCGCTGTTGGTGGACTGATTCATTCTGGGATGGAATACCTATGGGGTGGAGAGATGATCGGAAAGATCGGTGAGGCCGAGCCGCTCATCTACGATGCGGATACCTTCTCTCAGGTGGCCTTCTCCATGCTGGGAATTAATCTGCTCTTCTCCCTGGGTGGAATAGTCGCGGCCATTATTTTCGTCCGCCGCAGCGCCGGCCTAAAGAGACAGGGGCAGATCCTTCTCTTGATATGGATGGCGGCCACACTCATTCTAACCCTGGGCCAGTCCAGATTTCTTTATGTATCTACGATCGCCATAGGAATCCTCGTAAGCATATTATTCTTCTTATTATTGGAAGTAGTCAATAAAAGACGCCGGGATGATGAACAAGCGCCATCGGCAGGAAATTTCAGATTGCTGGCAGGGATACTGCTACTGCTTCTTGTCCTGCCCACCGCATGGGATGCTGCCTCCTTTGCCGGCAACTCTCCGCCGGCTGTAGCTGGCGACTGGGCGGATTCTCTCGCCTGGCTAAAGGAAAACAGCAATACGACCAGCTTCTTTGAGTCACCCGAAAAAGTCGCCGAGTACAGCGTTATGAGCTGGTGGGATTATGGCAACTGGGTCCTCTACCTGGCTGAGCGTCCGGTAGTAGCCAACAATTTCCAGGTGGGAGTCGCGGATGCTGCAAAATTCTATCTATCGGATAAAGAAGAAGAAGCTACTGCCGTGCTGGACGCAAGAAGATCACGATTCATCCTTGTGGATAATAAAATGATCTACGGCAAGCTTGCCGCTCTCACCGCCTGGGCAAACGAGGATCTGAACACCTATATTAAAAGAGTAGACTACGGCCCGGAATTTGTTGCCACGCCAACGGAAAAGCTCTATAATACAACATTGGGAAAACTCTATTTATTCGATGGAGCGGGAACCGGCCACTTCCGGCTGGTCTACGAATCGAAGACATTTACGGGATCAAGCCCCGCCAAAAGCGAGGTCAAGATCTTCGAGTATGTTCCAGGAGCGCTCATAAAGGTTAAAACCGGCCCGGACCAGAAGGTAGGCGCCTTGCTCAATATGACATCTAATCAAAGAAGGGAATTTGTTTACCTCAATGAGGGACAGGCAAAAGGCGACTCATTTGAAATAAGAGTTCCTTACTCCACAGAAGGCCGGATGGGTTGCCACGCAACCGGTCCGTACTTGATCTACTCAGGAAATGAAGCCAGCGTAAAGATGAAAAATGTTGATGTGAGCGAAGAAGATGTGAGGTCGGGCAGAACGATCGAGCTGGCCTTTTAGGAAAGCTTTTTGAGAAAATAGAGGAGGCAGCATGCCGCCTCCATCTTTATTGCCGTAGGATACGCATCATCTATATTCCGAGCTTCGCATACTCCTTGGCCCAGTAGGTGATGATCATATCGGCGCCTGCCCTCTTTATGCAGGTCAGAGATTCCAGGAAGGCCGCCCTTTCGTCCAGCCAGCCCTGAGCTGCCGCAGCCGCAATCATGGAATACTCGCCTGAGACCTGGTAGGCAGCCGTAGGCATGGCAAACATGTCCTTGACGGCGCGCAGGACATCGAGATAGGGCATGGCAGGCTTGACCATGACCATGTCTGCGCCTTCTTCGATATCCAGCTGCACCTCCCAGAGCGCCTCTGAGAAGTTTGCGGGGTTCATCTGGTAGCCTTTGCGGTCACCCCAGGCAAATCCTGATTCCGCCGCCTCGCGGAACGGACCGTAGAAGGTGGATGCATACTTGGCGGAATAAGACAGAATTGGTGTGTCTGTGTACCCATCCAGATCCAGAGCAGTGCGTATAGCCTGGACCATGTGATCCATCATGCCGCTGGGCGCGACTATATCCGCGCCAGCCTGGGCATGGCTTGACGCCACCTCTCCTAATATCGGCAGCGTCTCATCATTGAGGATCTTCTCACCCCGAACGAGGCCGCAGTGCCCGTGGCTGGTGTACTCGCAAAGGCACAGATCGGTTATTACTATCAGGCTGGTGGTCTCTTTGATGGCGGCGATCGCTTTTTGAATGACCCCAAGGGGATCGTAGGCCGAGAAGCCCATCTCATCCTTCTGGGCCGGCAGGCCGAACAGGAGCACCGCAGGCACGCCCAGATCTTCCAGGGCCTGAGCCTCTGCGGCCACGCTCTCCAGGCTCTGCCTGAACTGGCCGGGCATGGCCTCAATGGCCCTCGGCTCGGAAATTCTCTCATCCACAAAGATGGGCTGCACCAGATCATTGCAGGAAAGGCCCGTCTCTGCGACCATCTCCCTAATTCTTGGCGCTCTTAACCGCCTCATTCTCCTCATATATTTCCTCCAGCTGAAATAACTGTATAACCGCATCGAGGATATCATTGTTCCCTGCCTCCGCCGCCCTCTTGAGAGTCTTGGTGGGCTCAGAGAAGATCTTGTTGACAATGGAATGGCTCATATCCTGCAATACCTGCTGCTCGATCTCACCCAGAGTGTGCCTGGCGGAGAGCTTGTTCAGGGCCCGCTTGACCTCCTGATCCTTGATGATCTCAGCTTTCGAGTACAGTACGGCCAGAAGATCCTCAGCCTGTTTTCTCTTGTATTTGGCCCGCAAAAGCTGCATCTCCTCGGCGATGATGGCCTCGACCCGGTTGACCTCCGCCATTCTCTGCTTCAGGTTCTCGCTGCTGATGTTCTTCAGGCTGTCAATGTTATGCAGCTGTACGCCTTCAACCTCCGCCGCAGCCTCGTCCACGTCTCTTGGGTTTGCGATATCTATTATGAGCAGCTTTCCGGTTCTGCCCGCCATGGCCTTCTCTATGTCATCTTTGAGAAGGATGTAATGGGGTGCAGAGGTGGCGCTGATGACCACAT
>JAQVZT010000111.1 GCA_028708055.1 Methanothrix sp. | reverse complement strand
GATGAAGTATTGATGCGCTCGGTCAAGGGAATCACGGAACTTATCACCCGTCCCGGACTGATCAATCTGGATTTTGCTGATGTGAGAACGGTCATGACCAACGGCGGTGTGGCCATGATCGGCATGGGTGAGGCGGAAGGCGAAGAGAAGGCGCGCGACTCTGTCACGAAAGCTCTGCGCAGCCCTCTGCTGGATGTGGATGTGTCGGGGGCTAACTCCGCTCTAGTAAACGTAGTAGGCGGACCGGATATGACCATCACCGACGCTGAGACAGTGGTTGATGAGGTCTACCAGAAGATCAACCCTGATGCCCGCATCATCTGGGGCGCTCAGATAGACCCGAACCTGCAACATACTCTGCGAACCATGCTCGTGGTCACCGGCGTATCGTCGCCGCAAATACTGGGAAAGGATCTGAACCGGCGGGTAACATCAAAGCACGGCATAGACTTCCTTCCACGTCGACCGCGCTACTGACCACTATTCTTTTTCCGGGCGTTCATTAACCGGCATTCTGGTTGCCTTCTGCCTTATCCGTGCTAACATTTGCCATGTCAATCGATGGAATTATAAGGCCGCAATCGAAATAATGATAGTATTTCTGTGAGCGGATGTGATAGAGATTCTGACCGAGAAGGTGAGCGGTGAGCTTGAGATGCTGCAACGGCACCTGGTCATCCTCAAGAAGGTAGTGGAGAATGAGCCGATAGGCATCCTCAAGCTTGCCGAGGAGACGAAGATACCCAGCCATAAGGTACGCTATTCTCTTCGAGTTTTAGAGCAGGAGGGATTGATCAAGGCTTCCGCCCCAGGAGCGGTAACCACGGAGGAGACCGAATCATTTCTAAAAGAGCTGGACGGCATGATTGAGGATCTGTCCAAGCGCACCGAGGATCTGTTGAAGATCAAGATAGCGAGGTAAATTGCATTATTCTAAAATCGCCCAGGCACTGCAAGAGATCTCCATTGCCTCACGCAGCTGTAAGGCGGATCTTGCAGCGGCCCTTCTCTCTGAGATAACGCCTGATAGCGAGAATCTCTGTCCGGCTGTTCGGCTGCTGCTCGGAGAGCTCTGGCCGCCCTGGGAGGTGAGGGAGATGGGCATCGGTCCGGAGGCGGTCATGACTGCTCTGGCGGAGGTATCCGATCAGGATGTTCACTCTCTGCGGGAGAGTCTGCATGAGGTGGGGCAGGTGGCCGAAGCTGCTCTGGGACAGAAAGGACAGCATCCTCTTTTTCACGAGCCGCTGGAAGTCCGGTCGGTGTATGAGCGGCTTGCTCGGATCTCCGAGATGAGTGGCAAGGAATCGGAGCAGCGCAAGAATGCCCTGCTAAGGGGCCTGTTTTTAGAGGCAACTCCTCTGGAAGGAAAGTTTATCGCTCGAACTGCCCTGCGAAACATGCAGGCTGGCTTCGGGCATAAGACCATGATCGCAGCCATCTCTTCCGCGCTGCACTGCGACCGGGAGAAAATAGAGAGGGCCTACGGTCTAGTGCCGGATCTGGGAAAGATCGCAGTCATGGCCCAGGGCGGAAAGCTTGAAGATGTGACCTTACAGGCCAAAACGCCCATTCGATTCATGCTGTTTCGACAGAGCGATCCAGTGGTGCCGGGATGTTTTCTGCCCAGGTACCCTGGCTTGAGGGTGCAGGTTCATAAACTAAAAAAGGATGTTCTGATATTCACAGGCCAACTGCGAGATATCACCGCCTCTCTGGGCGGCATATCCCGGCTGCTTGAGGGCATCAGATCTGATTTTGTTATCGATTCTCTTCTTATGGGTTTTCATGACGGCGCCGGCAAGGGAAAAGAGATTTGCAGCCAGGCGGATATGTTGAGATACATAAATCGCCGTCATCTCTCCCGAAAGAGCGGAATTCGTCCCTTCCTTTTGGCCTATGACCTCATCGCCCTGCAGGGAGAAAGCATTTGCAGTATGCCTTATCAGGATCGGCGAAAGAGGCTACTGTCTATTCTCGGCGAGCCTCAAGCCCTGCCATTTTTAGGAATATCTCCTGCTGGAGAGCATTTTCTCACCGACCTGAGCGAAGTTGCTGACCTGCTAACCAATGCTACCGGGGCAAGGGCATTGATGGAGCGAGACCTCACGGCCCCGTACCTGCCCGGAAAAATTGCTGAAAGCGATTTCATCACCAGGGCCGGGCATAAGCTAGCTGCCATGATTGTTCAGTTCTCATGGGGCAGGGACAGGAATGCGATGGTGTCCGGGAGGATGGTCGCCGGGAAATATATGGTCGCGTTGAGGCAGGAAGGCGAGCTTGTTCCGGTAGGATGGGTCAGCCGTGGCCTAACAGAGGATGACCGGAGCAGAGTATCTCATGCCCTGACAACTCTGATCGCCGGCGAGAGTGAAGGCAAAGGCGGCTCCCAGGTATCAGTCCCGGCAACGGTTCTCCTGAACCTCAAGATTAGCGGCGCGCATAAACGGGCCGGAAGGTACGTCATTGATCGGCCTGTAATTGAAAGCTTCAAGCTCGGTGCGTCTCCGGGAGATGCGGATGAGATGAATCGGCTGGAGAAGATCAGCCGCAGATGATCCTTAGACCATTTGACCCCTGGAAGGGCGAGATGTGCACCTGTCCTGCCAAGTTGAGCCTGAATCCCTACACAGGATGCCCACATGGCTGCCTTTACTGCTACGCCTCATCCTATATCCCTCGCTTTGCCGAGTGCCGCCCCAAGGTCGACCTCCTGAGAAGGCTGGCCAGAGAGTCCTCCAGGATCAGACCAGGAACACTGGTCTCAATGTCCAATAGCTCGGACCCCTATCCGTCTCAGGAAGAATGGCTTCTTCTCAGCAGGGGATGCTTGCAGATCCTGAAAGAGCGGAGGCTCTGCGTTCAGGTGGTGACCAAGTCGCATCTGGTAGCAAGGGATGCGGATCTTCTCTCTGGGATGAATGCTTGCGTGGCCATGACCATCACATCGCTGAGCGAATCCATCTCTTCCAGGCTGGAGCCGGGAGCGCCTTCCCCAGCAAGGCGCCTTGATGCCATGGCCAAGCTATCGGCAAAGGGAGTCGCCCTTTCGGCGAGGATTGATCCTATCATTCCCGGCATAAACGATGGCGAGATTGAGCAACTGGCTGCCGCGGTCTCACGCGCAGGAGCCAGACATATAACCTCCTCTACCATCAAGGCCAAACCTGGAATTGTAAAAAGGATCACAGCATCGTTTCCTCATGAGGGAGCAGCGTTGGGAAGGCTCTTTGCTCGGGGGAGCAAATTTGCGGGAAGCCTCTACCTTCCCGAGGAAACCAGGTACGACTTGATGCTGAGGATAAAGGAGTGCGCACGACGGGAGAGCGTGACCTTTTCCACCTGCCGGGAAGGATGGGCAAACATTCCGGGAATAAGCTGCGACGGATCTCACTTATTATCCGCAGTCGGCAATCTTGAGAAAATCCCCTATTTCAATAGTCCAACTTAATTACAAAAATAGAACAGAGCGCTGGATCTATTCTGTCCTGCCGGCCTATCATCGGCCCAGCTCGATAAAGAATGGACAAATTGCGATGCTGCCCCTCAATTGTGGTCTCAGTCCATGAAAGTCTATTTATATGAAGAATAACTAGACATGACAACGATTCTTCTCAAAGGGGAGGATGTTCAAGCTACAGTCATAAATGCTATGCGCTAGAGGAATAGGAGGTATTTAATATGAGGAAGATTTTGGCTATCACCGTGGCCCTCATGATAGCAGCCATCGTCGTAATGCCTGCTTTGGGGTACACTAATCAAGCTGCAGGAAATCAATCTTATTCTGCAAAATCAGGAAGTCCAGCTGGATACAGCCTAAAAACAATAAACGCTCCCGCCCACAACCTCACACCGGATATGGTGGTTAATAAGTATTCATTCAAGTCCGCCGGTGTTGCAAGCACCAGGGTGGCCTACTCGTTCCAGAAGGGAGCTAATGCACCATACTCCTTTAAGCTGATCGGTGTCGAGAATGCAGTAGCAGAGGGTACCGCAGTGAAGCCCACCGCAAAGCTGGGCAACATGGTTGGCGACATAACGGATGCAGCCGCAACTGGGCCTGCTTCTGAACTGGCGCCTGCATCTGCACCCGCCGTTGAAGCTGCAAGCACAACCGCAGCCGAGCCTGCCGCAGCTCCAGCACCCGAGACAGCCGCGCCTGTCACCTTCTCGATTGAAGGGACGGTAGTGGACAACAACCAGACTGGCTTGGCCGGCTGGACCATGAACCTGACAAAGGATGGAGCAGTTATCAATAGCGTTGCTACAGCAGCCGATGGCAAGTTTGCCTTCCCAGACATGGCTGCCGGTGAGTACACAGTATCCGAGCTTCTCATGGATGGCTGGAATGTTGTCTCTCCCGCAGAGGGAACTGCCGCAGTGAGCATCACCGATGCCAGCGTTAGCGATCTGGTATTCGTTAATCAGCTCGCGCCGGTAGCAGCTGAGCCTGCTGTTTCAGAGAACGCTACCGTTTCCACCAATGCAACTCTCGATAACACCACATTAGTTGCATAGATGGAGAGAAAAACCCGCAAACTGCGACCCTGGATTTTCCATCCAGGGCCAATCGTTTCTTTTTCCTTTTCCGCGAACTCGACCAATAATCTTTCATAGGTCGAAAGGCAACATTATATTGGTTTCAGGTCTATTGGTGGGATGTCTGTGAAAACAGAGGTAACGTGCCTGTTAACAGGCCTTCTTGCGATAATGCTGGTAGCACCGGTCAGTGCAACAGGACTTTCCGGGTCGAGTCAATGCACGGCGAGAAATGCAATCGAAGCATATTGCATAAATCATGGCGGATGTCCGAGAGATGGGTACTGCTATTTTCCGGACGGCAGCTCCTGTGAACTTCGATCCTTTTACAATGGAACCTGTCCGGGACGGGAGTATTATGAGCAGGCCATGTGGATGTCAGAAGCCTATCGCTTCCTGTATGACGATGGAATTTACAGCGCTCCTTACGTTCCTAACCTGTATCCCTACAATTATCCCTACTACTATCCGCCTGTCTACGCGCCCGGATATGCCATGTAATGATTCCTGATCGAACAATTCCGGGTTAGATAGCTGACAGATGGTGGGTGGGGAAAGATCCGCCCCATCCATAGATCAATAGCGCACCTGTTCCGTGTTTGCGATTTCGTTCAATTCTTGGCGAGGATATCGCGCTTGAAGTTCTCAAAGCCGATCTCATCAATGAATTCGCCCAGACGCTGTTTCTTGGCATGGTCCCTGTAATAATTGATTATTTTGTCAATCAGCGAGAAGACCTCTTCGTCAGAGAGATTTTCTGCCAGCACTACACCCAGCCTGGGTTTAACTCCGCTGCTTCCTCCTACCAATAGCTTCCATCCCTTGGACATTCCGATCAGGCCGATATCTTTTACGGCCGGCTCTGCACAGGAGTTTGCGCATCCGGAAACGCCAATCTTGAATTTCCAGGGAAGCGGCATGCCGTGATATAATTCATCCAGCTTCAAGCCTACTGCCACGGAATCCTGCTGCCCTCGCTTGCAGAACGTGGTTCCAGGACAGATCTTGATGCTTCGGACACACAGGCCGATGGCTGCCCCGGCCTTCATCCCCAGATCCTTCCAGGCGGCATCAATATCCTTGGGGTCAATTCCAACAATTGCTATCCTCTGGGCGGATGTGATTTTGAGAGCTTTGGCATTGTATTTCTCAGCTACGTCGGCAATTCGGCGCAGGCTGGCAGGATCTGTTATGCCGCCGGCCATATGCGGCGCTATGGCATAAGTCTCTCTGTCCCTCTGCACAATTGCGCCTTTTTCCAGAATATCTTTCGACATGGTCCAAGTACCACCAATTAGATAGCCATGACTCTTCTCGGCAAAAAGCATTTCTCTAAGGCAATTATGCGAAAATGCAGGACCACTGGCGAAATTTAGGGACTGGACAAGAAGAGATTTTGCGTTACGAGGCTTGCTGATGAGGAACTCACTTCGGACCCTTCGCGGACCAATTCCTCATCAACATTGCTCTGGAAGACCTCATGCATGTGCCTTTGCCTGCGAAGTGGCCCCGCTTGGCCTGCTCTTGCGGTGCCTTATAACATGGCGCGAGCGTTTTCCTGAGGCCTCTTCGCTCTTTACCCACTCACCCGTCTCGTCGTCCTTCTCGTACTGCTCTTTCACGGCCGACCAGGCAGCTTCGTGAGATGCCTTTTCGCGATTTGCCTCATCTGCATCAGCGCTCTCTAAATCCTCCCAGCAGCTATTGTAGGCCTTCATATAAAGGGTCTTGGCGCGGCTGGGCAGATTGCGCACGCTCTTAGGCAGCTCGCTTATGCTCTGAAATGGCATCATATACACCTCCTGTAATGTTTGAGCTTTTTTGGTAACTAGCTTACTATGAAGATCCTGGTTAAAAGGTTTTGGTATCATTTGAAGTCTTTATCATTGGAGTCCTGGTGATCAGGAAGGGATGATGATCATTCCTTCCTTGATCCAAAGAACCTTCCCATCATCACCCTTGACTGCCAGCATATTGGCATTCTCGGATTCGCCCCAGTTGTAGACGATAAGATCCCGCAGTCCTTCGCCGGTCAGGTCCGGTCCGGCGGTGGCCAGCACAAGGCCGGAAAATGATTGCTGCCATAGAGCCACTCCATTCAATCCATTGAGAAGGACAATATCGCTGCCAATTGGACCGAACTCGGAATAGTTCAGGAGATAGACCAAGACATCATCCCGCTTGTCGCCTGTCAGATCTTCTACCGGCATAGCAAGAGCCGGACCGGCGAAGCGGCAGTTCCATAGCGCTTTTTGCGTCAGACCATCCCTGGCCTCAATTGAGGTGGCGGTGATGTTGAATGGAGCATCCTCGCCGGCCTTCTGAGCGCCATCAGCACCATCAACTCCATCGCTGGCACCGCCTGTTAGCGATCCATTTATCTGATAAATGGCAGTAATGCTGTCCTGCACATGATCGTCTGTGAGGTTTCCGGCAGGATATTGTATAGCCAGGGCGTCGGAGAACATCCTCTCATCGATATTTGTTCCATCGGAGCCGTTTACTCTGGCAATGCTGGTGAATATTCGGCTATTCATGCTGTCCATGCCCATTACATGAACCAGGAATTGAGTGGAATTGTTTGCGCCGCTGTCCTGGACCGGATAGGCAAGGGTCAGGGCCAGAATCTGCGACCGGCTCCAGATGGCAGTGCCGTTGCTGCCGCAAACCGCAGAGATGCTGCTGTAAGGGATCAGGCTGCCGGAGCTAAAGATCTCGTTGATCATGATATCCTTCAGGCCATCGCCATTGAGGTCTCCTACGGCCTGGGCCAGAACCAATGAGCCCGGATAATCTCTTTGCCAGAATGCGCTGCCGTTGCTGCCGCTCAGGGCAGATATCTGCGAATCAAAGACCCCGGTTCCGGCATCGCTGCTGATATTCATAACCAGCAGATCGGTGGCATGGTCTCCATTGAAGTCCGCAGCGGGAAATGCCAGGACAAGGACCTCTGGTTCATTTTGCGGCTGAGAGAAAAGAGCACTATCATAATAGTCGTCTGAATACTCCCAGGATTCGAAATCTGATGGGTCCATTGAGTCTCGGTCATGTTCTGTGGAGTTCAAATCGAGCGAATCGAAGAACGAGGAGACCATTAATGATGAATTGAAATCGGTCGAATTGGCATCGAACGATTCCTGGCCTGATGAACTATTATCAAGAGATGTGACTGGGGAGGATTTCAGGTACGAGGGGGTGAGATTGGTGCTAGTGCAATTTGATGCCGTTTGATTGCACTCAGTCTGATTCAAAGTCGTTTGGTTGCTCGAATTCATTGCCAGAAGACCCTCAATTGATTCGGATCCGCTGGCAGATGCGACTCCCAGAGACAGCATCAGACAGAATGCAGTCAAATAAAAAGCGGTTGTTCTCATGTTTATTTCTCCGTTAGATCTCGGATGCAAATTAGTTTGCATGTTTAAGAAGCTTCGCCTCG
>JAQVZT010000110.1 GCA_028708055.1 Methanothrix sp. | reverse complement strand
TGGCTTCCGCAGAGATGGCAACAGGATGGCCGCAAACGGGCGGCGTGTATATCTGGGTCAAAGAAGCCTTTGGCCAGAGGTGGGGCTTTACAGCAGTCTGGCTGCAATGGTTCCAGATGACCATTGGTTTTATAGGCGTCTTGACATTTGTAGCCGCAACATTCGCCTATGCCGTTAACCCTGCTCTATCCAATAATAAATTCTATGAATTTTTAGTTATCGTTTCGGTCTGGTGGGTCTTTACCTTCCTAAACTTCAGGGGACTAAAAACATATGAACGGATCTCCACAGTCTTCGTCTCGATCGGGGTATTGATCCCAACAGCTATCCTGATCGTAGGGGGCCTTTGGTGCATCTTTTCCGGAACGCATCCTCTCCAGTTCACATTGCACCCTGTATATTCCGATTTTATCCCCGATTTCAGCTCCATCGATAATATCGCCCTTCTGATAACTTTTGTCTTCCTATTCATAGGCGTGGAAATGACTGCCGTTCATGCCAAGGAGATAGAAAACGTAGGCCGCAATTATCCGCTGGGGCTCCTTCTTGTGGGAATAGTCCTGACTGTGGTGAGCATCGTTGGCGCAATCGTAGTGGGTCTGATTATTCCTGCTTCCACCCTGAACCTGATGGCCGGTATAATGCAGGCGTTTGAGGCGATATTTGGGCTAGGGATGACAACGACCATCGTCGCACTTATGATCACCGTGGGCGCAATCGGTCAGGCATCGTCCTGGATTGTTGGCCCGGTTCGAGGCATTCTGATAACCGCAAAAGACGGCAACCTGCCCCAAATCCTCCAAAAAGAGAACGAGAATGCAATGCCCGTAAATATGATGATATTACAGGCAGTCATCGTCACCTTCTGGGCAGCGGTCTATGCGCTGCTTCCCGGTGGAGTCAACAGCTCCTTCTGGATCCTGTTTGCCCTGACGACGCTGGTTTACATTGTGATGTACCTTTTAATGTACGCTTCTCTGATAAAACTGCGGTACTCCAAGCCGGATGTGCCACGCATCTTTAAAATTCCGGGCGGCAAAGCAGGCGTATGGCTGGTTGGCGGATGGGGCTTTATTGCCATGGCATTCCTGTTCATCGTTGCCCTCTTTCCGCCCAGCGAGATATCAAGCAGCAGTCTAACGCCCACTGAATACGTGGCTTTTCTGCTGGGCGGAACCATCCTCATAACGATCATCCCAATCATCATCCACGCTCTTCGAAAGCCGGAATGGAAACCCGAGTCAATCCAGGTGGGGAGGTAAGCCGACTCTTTTTGGCGGCACTATGCAAATGAAGAAAAAATGGATGGCTATGATGGCATTAGACCCATATCCACGGAAAAGACCGGCAAGAGGAGATAACTGTCATGCATGATGCTGATAATAATGATGTCTACAAAATGAGCCTATCGGTCTTTACACTGGTCACCCTGGCCTCTCTCTACAATATCCGCAAATTTCCCACCCTTGCAGACCTTCATTGGGAGCTGTTAACCTTCTCTATCATCGCATTTATCATTTTTCTCATTCCTGCGTCTCTCATATCGGCAGAGCTGGCCACAGGCTGGCCTCAGGCAGGAGGCGTCTACGTATGGGTTAAAGAGGCATTTGGCGAGCGCTGGGGTTTCACAGCCATATGGCTGCAATGGTTCCAGATGACCATCGGATTTGTGGCCGCCCTGAGTTTCATTGCTGCCACACTATCATATGTATTCAATCCCGCTCTCGCCAATAGCAAGATCTATGAATTTATAATAATAGTTGTTGTCTGGTGGGCCCTGACATTTTTTAATATGAGGGGACTGAAAACCTATACCCTCATCAGCTCATCCTTCCTGATCATAGGGATGATAATTCCCTCTATGCTCTTGATCGGCGGGGGATTATGGTATATCATATCGGGAAATCCTGTCCAGATGACTTGCAGACCTGTTCTGAGCGATTTTGTGCCTGATTTTTCCCGCTTCAACTCCATGGTACTCCTGATGACTTCGGTCTTCCTCTTTTTCGGAATTGAAATGACCGCAGCCCATGCAAAAGAGATCAAAGATGTCAGAAGAGACTATCCCCTGGCCATTCTGATCGCCGGACTGGTCATAACCGCAGCAAGCATCGTCGGCTCCATCCTGCTGGCCATGCTCGTGCCAACAGGAAATATGAACCTCCTAGCAGGGATAATGCAGGCATTTGAGAAGGTCCTTGGCAATCACAGCTGGCTGGTATCCGCGATTGCCCTGATGATAGCAATAGGATCAATTGGCGAGGCCTCTACCTGGATCTTGGGCCCTATCCGGGGATTGGCATCAACAGCAAAAGAAGGAAGCTTGCCTCCGGTGCTCCAGAAGATAAACCAGAATGGGGTACCTGTGAATATGATGGTTCTGCAGGCCTTTTTGATCACCTTCTGGGCGGCGGTATATGTGCTTCTTCCCGGGGGAGTAAACGGCTCCTACTGGATGCTGCTCTCTCTTACCTCGCTGGTCTATCTGGTGATGTATTTTTTTATGTATTCCGCGGCCATAAAATTGAGGTATTCGCATCCTGATGTGAAGAGGGCTTTCAAAATACCTGGCGGAAAAATAGGGATGTGGCTTGTATCCGGGCTTGGAATAATAGCATTGCTATTCATCTTCATGCTGGCGCTATCGCCGCCAAGCCAGATCTCATTTTCCGGTCTATCACCGCTACAGTACCTGATTTTCATGCTTGCCGGTGCCGCCTTAATAACCCTGGTGCCCCTGATAATTTATTCAAGGCGCAAGCCGGAATGGAAGCCTTTCTGACCATCATGATCCGCATACAGATCTTCATGACTTAGCCATGCTTATGATCTTAATTTGCGAAAACTATTTCTACAATTGCCGTAGTTTCTTTAATCTCACAAGCGAGGCTAGATACTTGATATGGCATTCAATTCCCATCGATGAGGTTCTTTCCGGTTTGAAATCAGGACAAAACGGGCTGGACTCTGATGATGTCGCCCGAAGGCTCTCTGAGTACGGTCCCAATCAACTGGAAAGCCCATCGAAACCATCGCCTTTGAAGATTTTTCTGGGCAAATTTAAAGACTACATGGTTATTGTGCTCATCTTCGCCGCTCTGATCTCGTATATCGCCGGAGAGGGCACCAATTCCCTGGTCATCATAGGTATCGTCATTCTAGTGGCCATCATCGGATTCTTCCAGGAGTACAAAGCAGAGCGGGCCATGGAAGCGCTTCGGGAGATGGTGGCCCCGGAGGCGGATGTCATGCGGGACGGCAGGATGAGCACAGTCCCGGCGTCGGACCTGGTTCCAGGAGATATGATATTTCTGGAAGCCGGTGATAAGGTTCCGGCAGATGCCAGAATTGTGGATGAGACTGCCCTGGAGATCATCGAGGCCTCTTTAACCGGGGAATCGATGCCCGTAAAAAAAAGCCGGGAACAGCTCCCGGAAGAGGCCGCTCTTGCCGATCGAAGGAATATGGTCTTCATGGGAACCATAGTCTCCTACGGAAATTGCAGAGCGGTTGTGACTGCCACCGGGCTTGCCACTGAACTGGGCAGAATCTCCGGGATGATCAAACAGAAACAGGTGGACCCACCCCTCAAGATCAAGCTGGAGCAGCTGGCCAAGAGACAGGCTTTGCTGGTATTTGCCGTTGCTGCGATCGTCTTTGTGCTCGACGCCAGCCGGGGCTCGCCGGTCATGGATTCCATGATAGCAGCTATTGCTCTCGCCGTTGCCGGTGTGCCCGAGGCACTTCCGTTCATCGTCACACTCGCTCTGGCCTTCGGAACCCAGGCCATGGCCAGGAAGAATGCCATAATCAGAAGGCTTCCTGCGGTGGAAACCCTGGGATCGACTACTGTGATCTGTACCGACAAGACAGGAACTCTGACAACGGGCGAGATGACCCTGCGAGAGATTCAGACCTTCAGGACAATTTATGTTGATGGTCCCGGCTATACTCCTGTGGGCTCTTTTTCGGAGCAGGGCAGGCTCATCGATCCTCAGGAGACGGATCTTGTCCGGCTGCTCAAAATCGGAGCACAGGCAAACAATGCTGATATCGAGAAGGCCGACGGCAACTGGCGAATCGTAGGCGATCCGACGGAAGGGGCGGTGATAGTCGCCGCCAAGAAGGCAGGCATCCTTGAGAAGATCAGAGAAAGCTGCACCCGGATTGTAGAGTATCCCTTCGATTCCGATCGGCGAAGAATGACAACGGTCGATGAGACAAATGATGGTGGCCGGATCGTCTCAATGAAAGGGGCGCCTGAGGCGGTCCTTGAAAGATGCACCAAAATTGCCCGTGCGGATGGCGTCTTCCCCATAACCGATGAGGACCGCAAGATCATCCAGGCCAGAGCAGACGGCATGGCAGGTTCGGCCCTGAGAGTTCTGGCTTTTGCCGGCAAATCCCTGGGCAGCAGCGACAGTCTGGATATGGACTTTGTGGAAGCCGATCTGACTTTTGCCGGCCTTGCCGGAATGATGGACCCGCCAAGAAAAGAGGTACTGGAAGCCATTTCTGTGAGCAAGAAGGCAGGAATCCGGACGGTCATGATCACCGGAGACCACCGCCTCACTGCCAGGGCCATAGGCAAGGAGCTCTATATCGGCAATGGAGAGGTCATCGAGGGTGCCGAGCTGGAGAAGATGAGCGATCTGGAACTGGGAAAGCGCATAGATGAGGTCTCGATATTTGCCCGCGTCACTGCCGAGCATAAGGTGCGCATCGTCGAAGCTCTGAAGAAGCGAGGCAATATCGTCGCCATGACTGGAGACGGCGTGAACGATGCGCCGGCTCTGAAGGCGGCTGATATCGGCATTGCCATGGGAAAGACTGGCACCGAGGTCGCAAAAGAAGCATCTGACATGGTCATCGCCGACGATAACTTCGCCACCATCGTCGGGGCAGTTCTGGAGGGCAGAAGGATATATGATAACATAAGAAAGGGAACCACTTACCTTCTGGCCGTCAGCTTTGCCGAGCTGGCCACGATCTTTGTGGCGGTAATTATGGGATTTCCCATTCCTCTTCTTGCGGCACAGATCCTCTGGATCAATGTGGTAGCGGAGGAGTTTCCGGCCATTGGGCTGGCCCTGGAGCCGGCGCATGCCAAGATCATGACCAAGAAACCGCGCGATCCCAGCGAGAGCATGCCGTCAAGAAGTCTGATGATCTACACTCTGGCAATAGCGGCGACGATTGTGGCCGGAACATTGGGCCTTTACATGGCATCGCTGAATATGGGGCAGGACCTGAGCTACGCCAGGACTATGGCTTTTGTGGCTCTGGGCTTATTTACAGTGTATAACGCCTACAGCTGCCGCTCTCTCGAGGAGTCCATCTTTCGCATGAATCCCCTGGGCAACAGGGCGCTTCTCCTGGGAATTGCCGGATCAATAGCCTCCGTGCTGGCGGTGGTCTATATTCCCTTCATGCAATCGATCTTCCTGACCAGTCCGCTTACACCGGAGAGCTGGATAATGGTTCTTGGTGTCGGCCTGCTGGTAATTTTGGCGGCCGAGGTCATGAAGAAGATGCTTCCTGGGCTCAGACAGTAGGATAAGCTTAATTATTAGAGAGAGGATATATATCTGTCATGAAAAGCAAAATTGCAGAGCCGCGGATAAGTGCTTGCATGGCACTTATCCTGCTCGTCTCTCTGTCTCTATGGGCACTTCCCGCTGTCGCATATGATTTTGCAGGAACGGTTGTGAAGGTCACAGAGCCCAACATCATGACTGTGAATATTACAGAGCCAGGTGCCTATGGAGTGCAGGCTAAAGTCGAGGTTCTTCTCGATAAGCCTCTGTCGAATCTTGCCTCCTTCAAGGGAAAAGAGCTAGAGTTCGAGATGCTGGGACATGACATTCTGGGGAGGCCAGTTTGCGAAGCATATCTGAATGATGTCAATATCAGGAATGTTCACGACGGGTGGCAGCCACCGGTTGTCTACTGGTATAGCCCTAGCTACTATTACTACAATGGCTGGGAATGGAATGGAATATATGACAGCAGATATTATCGGCCGTGCTTTGGGCAATGCCAGTCATATTACCTGCCGTTCTTTTAAAACTCTCATGATTCATAGACTCATACATGGAAGATAAGAATCGAAGCCTATAGAAGGATTTTCATGGGAAATCAACTTGCGGCAATGATCTGGGGCGAAGAACTGCTGCAATGATGTGCGGCAATTACTTCGCTCTCGAATGAGCATTGCTGTCCGCGGAGATAATTTCTCAGGCAGTATCCCAGGACAAGCTTGATTCTCTGTCTAGACCTAAAAAAGCGTCTGGCTGAGGAAAAGCTTTTTAGTTAACACGTGTTATCTAGTGGGTAAAATGTGATTAAAAAATTGGTGATTGGTGACATGAAGCTTCCACTATTGATCATATTGGCCTGCCTTCTCGCAATGGCCACAAGTGCAGAGG
Source organism: Methanothrix sp. (assembly GCA_028708055.1). Lineage (GTDB taxonomy): Archaea > Halobacteriota > Methanosarcinia > Methanotrichales > Methanotrichaceae > Methanothrix. The sequence goes on along the minus strand of JAQVZT010000110.1, from coordinate 1,653 downwards.
CACAAAACCATCTGGATGCAGCTGCCGGATCGCTCCAGGAACAGATAAACGCTGCCGGGCAGCAGCTTCAGGAGAAAGCGGTGCAGCATGCTATCGAAGGAAACCTGACCCAGGAGCATATCGCTCGAGATCTCAATGCCACTAAGGAAAATCTCACAAACCAGGCAACGGAAAAGATCGTGCAGATCAGTCAGAACCTCACTGCAGAACAGCTTCAGCAGAAGGCAGCAGAAGAGTTGAAGACGCAGGTGAGCGAACAGATCAAAAAGCAACCTGGATTTGAGGTTACTTTGGGCATTCTGGCATCGCTGGTCGCATTCGGTTTATTGCGGCGAAGATGCTAACCCAAGCATTGTTTCTTTTTTATATATCATTCCTGGCATAACTGGTAAATACTAATATGATTACTGACCTGGGATGACTGACGGTCAGTCATATATCTACTATATTCAAGGTACAAGATATGCAGCTTGATGAAGCGGAAAAAAATAGGCGAAAGTCAAACGTGGCTCTGCTTTCCGTAATCTCGAATACCGGCCTCGTGGTCCTCAAGCTTGCGGTGGGGATGGCGATCGGTTCCGTCTCGGTGATATCCGAAGCCATCCATTCCGGCGTAGATCTGCTGGCTGCGACCATCGCTTTGCTGGCGGTAAGAAAATCGGGCAAACCGGCAGATGAGGGTCATCCTTTTGGCCATGGAAAGGTTGAGAATATCTCAGGAACAGTTGAAGCCTTGCTAATCTTTCTCGCCGCAGGCTGGATTATCTACGAGGCGATAAAAAGGCTTCAGAATCCCGAACCGATGGATGAAGCATGGCTGGGTATTGCAGTAATGCTTGTATCCGTTATAGCAAATATCTTCGTCTCCATGAATCTATTCCGAGTTGGCAAAGAGACCGATTCTGTCGCCCTTATGGCAGATGCATGGCACCTGCGAACCGATGTCTATACCTCGCTTGGCGTTTTTGCCGGGCTCGCGGTCATCTTCGTCGGGGGGCTAATACTCCCTGAGGTTGACCTACGATGGGTGGATCCGATGGCTGCGATTGGCGTTGCTCTGCTGATCATAAAGGCCGCCTATCATCTGACGGTAGAATCCGCCCGCGATCTGGTCGATGTCGGCCTTCCTCCGGAAGAGTTGGACGATATTCGCAGGCACATCAGAGCTTTTGCCCCCACCATTCGAGGGTTTCACCGCCTGCGCACCAGGAAGGCAGGGTCCAACCGTTTCGTGGAGTTTCATATTCGGGTCGATGCATCGATGTCTGTGGACGAGTCACACCGCATTACCGATATGCTTACCGATTCGATCAAGCAGCACTATCCAGGGACGACAGTCACCATTCACATCGAACCCTGCAATTGTGCCCTGGCTCACGAAGGCTCTTGCGGCTGCCTGCTCAGCGCTCATGAGAAGAGAGTTCTCAATTCAAATAATAACAGGGTCTGATGTCATGCTGAAAAAAATATTGATCGCCACCGATGGATCTGAGACGAGCATGCTGGCAGCGGATGTCGCCCTTGGAATCGGCAAGAGGGCGGGCGCAAAGGTTTCTGCCGTCTATGTTATCGATGTGCATCGGATGGCTCAGCTTCCCGGCTATGCAGCCATGCCAGGGATAAAGGACAGACTCATGGAGCTTATGATCAAGG